>JAKUTG010000200.1:0-4344 GCA_022447905.1 Pseudomonadales bacterium
CGGTTGCCCCCACCGGATCTCATCAAGTTCGATTACGAGCGGGTCGACCCTAAACAGCGTCCCCGTGCTCTGTGAAACAGAAAGCACCGGGCTCACCAGCAACAGCGCTGTTATCGCTATAGTCATAACAAACCGAAATGTTTCCCTGCTGATAATCATGAATCAATCCTCATCTGCTCAGCTCATCGTAAATTGCCAAGATGCGATCCGGCGCCAACGGCCAGTTCAGATCGGCTATGTCCAGCTCCTCCGTAACATTGTCACGGCTAATGGCGGCCTCTATCAACGCGTTGATTCGGGACACCAGGTGGTCGAACTTATCTCGAAAGATGCGTATGTCTGCCTTTGTCAGAATTGGTCCATGACCAGGAATTACGGTGTCAAAATCCAAAGACAGCAATCCATCCAGGGTTGCAGTCCACTCGGCTGCACTACCACCATTGGCATAGTCAATAAAAGGAGCCAGCGTAGTTCCATCAAGACGGTTACCCCAGATAAACAAGTCGCCGGTGTGAACCGTTTGTAGATCCGGAAAATAGATCACCGAATCACCGTCGGTGTGACCCCTTCCGAAATGATGCGCCTGTACCTCCACCCCACTCAGGAACACGCTAGTACGATTAGAAAAAGTAAGGTTTTGTGCTCCCATCTGTTCATTTCTGATGATGTTTGCCCTGGCATTCTCATGGCCGATAACTTGGGCTTTTGGCATGAAATCAGCGTTGCTCCCTGCATGATCGAAATGATGGTGAGTGTTAAGCACGTAGCGTATAGGTTGATCAGTTACGGTACTTATCTGACGGGAAATGTCTCCGAAGCTGTAAGAGAACTTGTTGTCGACAATTATGGTGCCCTCGTTGGTGACTAACACGGCAACATTGCCCCCCGACAGTGCGCCATCAAATCCCGGAAGTATATAGAGCCCTTCTTTACCAGGAATCGGCCTTATCGTGAGCCGCTCCAACTGTTCTGTGGTTAGAGTAGGTCTTTCCTGAGCACTATTGACACCCACCACGGAGGCAAGGAATAGTCCCAGTAGGGTCACTAACATCATTACTGTTTTTGTTTTCATAACTTAATCCTGAAATTGCTCTCACTCTCTCGTACTTATGCCATCGCTAGCCGATGGGGTCAAATCTGAAAACGTTATCTCCGCGGTGAGTCGGCACTGATGTACAATTCAAGCTCACCAGTATTGAAATAAAATCGACTCCTAAAATGCCGAGAAAGAAAACCACTGCCCTCAGGGGTGACCTCTCCCTTTTAAGCAAGGACCAGGGCTCGTTCACTGAGCTACAGGTCCAACTGTTGGTGGCTGTTGATGACTGCGGTTCGATTTCCGCTGCGGCCAGGAAGATCGGTATAAGTTACAAGACCGCCTGGGATCGTATCGACGCGATGAACAATATGTCAGACAAGCCATTGTTGCTCCGATTTGCGGGCGGCTCCCATGGTGGCGGCACGAGGCTAACGGAAGTGGGCCGGGAAATAGTGCAAGGATTTCAGGTTTTACAAAATGAACATAAAGCCTTCGTAAGTCAACTTGGGGAAAAGCTGCACACCATCAGCGACCTAGCGAGTTTCATAAAGAACACAGCCTTGATCAGTAGTGCACGCAACCAGTACTTGGGTAAAGTAGTCGCCATAACACATGGTGCCGTGAATTCAGAAATAAAGCTGTGTATTAGTGATTCAGTGACTTTAATCGCACATATCACTAATGACAGCCTGAAAGACATGAAGTTAAAAAAAGGCAGTGCCTGCATAGCGCTGATCAAATCATCCTGGATATTGCTTAGCAAAGATATCGAGTTAAAGACCAGCGCCCGCAATCAACTCTTGGGGAAAGTCGCCAAGATCTTGAAAGGTCAGGTTAACAGCGAAGTGATTTTGGACATGGGAGATGAGAAATCAATTTGCGCAATCATAACAAACATTAGTGTGGACGAACTGGGCCTGAAAAAAGGGGACGATGCCTGTGCCCTATTCAAAGCTTCGAGCGTTATTTTGTTAAAAGCCTAAACTTGAATTAAATAGATCACTCACCGAAGAATAGCCACTGATTTGATCTGTAGCCACATCTGTTGACCTGGATGGATTCCCAGGTTATGTACAGATCGACGGGACACTCTAGCTATAATTATCGTTGCATCGAGACGCAGGCTGACCAGAGCCATGGCCTCGTGAATATCATCCCTGACTTCGATAACTTCGGCCTGAAGCAGATTGACGATGCTAGTATCTTCATGGGCTTCAAGAGCCAAGCTGACGTCACGCGCTAGGATGCGAATGCGAATAATGGAACCTATGGTGTCCCCTCCGTCGCGCACCCATAACTGGCCCCCGGAAAACTCAGCTCGCACCAGCTGCCACTGTGGGTCTCGCTCAACAATTCTGGCTTCAACAACAACACCACTGTCCTCACCGAGTTTAACAGGCAGATCCAGCCGAGAAAGGACATCGATTAATGATCCTTGAGCTACCACGCGTCCCTGGGCCATAACTACAAGGTAATTGGCAAGCCTGGCCACCTCATCAATGGAATGAGTGATATAAAGAATTGGAAGCGCAAATTCTTCCCGCAGCTTCTCCAGGTAAGGCAAGATTTCCAGTTTGCGCGCCAGATCCAATGACGCAAGAGGCTCATCCATGAGTAACAATCGAGGTTTGATTAATAGCGCGCGTGCGATAGCTACCCGCTGACGTTCACCACCTGACAATTGATGGGGATAGCGGTCAATGAGTTTCTCAATACCCATTAACGAAACAATATAGTTATATTCCGCCACAGTAACTGCTGTGTCGGAACGCTTCATGGCGTAATCTAAATTGGCAAAGGCAGTCAAGTGAGGGAACAGGCTCGATTCTTGAAACACATATCCCACTGGGCGTTTGTTGGTAGGAACAAAGATTTTTTCGTTCTGCCAAATTTCATCTCCTATATTTAGCTTGCCTTGAGCTACCCGTTGTAGCCCAGCGATACAGCGGAGCAACGTCGTCTTCCCAGACCCAGATTCTCCGAAAACTACAGTAATCCCAACCGCAGGCAGGTTCAGATCCACATCGAGCGTAAATTCATTTTGTTGATCCACGGAATAGCTGTGATGAAAAGAGGTTTCGATAAATTTGCTAGCGAGGACATTCATGAACCATACCTCATGCCCAGCACACGCGTTCTATCTTTGGCACCGTACACCAAAAGCAAAACCAGAAACGAAAATGCTAACATCGCCCCGGCTAGCCAGTGGGCCTGCCCAAAATCCAAGGCTTCGACATGGTCGAATATTTGCACCGAAACCACTCGGGTTTCACCAGGGATATTGCCGCCAATCATGAGTACTACGCCGAATTCGCCAACGGTGTGAGCAAAACCCAGTACCGAGGCGGTAAAGTAACCCGATTTTGCCATAGGCAGAACTACTGTGAAGAAACGATCTAAAGGACCCGCTCGCAATGTAGCCGCTACTTCAAGCGGACGTTCTCCTATCGCTTCAAAAGCGTTTTGAAGTGGTTGCACTACAAAAGGCAGTGAGTAGAAGACCGATCCAATAACAAGGCCCCAATATGTAAACGGCAGAGTACCTAAACCCATTATCTGGGTGAGTTGACCTACAGGGCCATCGGGACCCATGGCAATTAATAGGTAGAACCCGAGCACAGTGGGCGGCAAAACCAAGGGAAGAGCAACAAGCGCACTAATCGGACCTTTTAGCCATGACCGTGATTGCGCCAACCACCACGCAATCGGTGTACCTACTACAATCAATACCAGAGTGACAGTTACTGCTAGTTGCAGTGTTAACAAGATCGCGGTGATGTCTGCAGCGGAAAAAACCATATCACCTCATCTCTACCTGGTAGCCGAATGACTCAATTATTGCCCGACCTGGCTCACTGCGAATGAATTTAAGGAACGCTATTGCTGCTTGATTATTTGCACCCTTCCTCAACAGCACAGCATCCTGCCGAATTGGATTATAGAGATTAGCGGGTATGATCCAGCTGGAACCGCTGGTGATTCGATTTTGCTGGTGCACTTGGGAAAACGCTACAAGCCCGAGTTCCACATTACCGGTGCTTACAAACTGATAAGCCTGAGCAATGTTTTCTCCCTGTATAATTTTGCCCTGAATTTAACTCACACGACCCAGCTTTTCCAGCGCCTCAATAGATGCTATACAGTAAGGAGCTAAACGAGGGTTAGCTATAGCTAGGCGGCGAAATTTGTTCTGCTTGTGATCGAGTCAGCTCGAATCAACTAAATTCGATTGAGACGACCACAGCACAAGCTTGAGAAGAGCGTAGGTAAAACGGGATTCTTCAACCACTAATCCTGCTTTATTC
>JAKUTG010000201.1:0-4325 GCA_022447905.1 Pseudomonadales bacterium
AAACGAAATGGTGGAGCCATGCGGGATCGAACCGCAGACCTTCTGGATGCAAACCAGACGCTCTCCCAGCTGAGCTATGGCCCCATTAATTCTGATAATCACGATACAGATATCGCAAACATTGGCTACAGCTCCAACACCCTTTGGTATGGAGCGGCCGTATTATACGATGTTAACCTGGTGAAACAAGGGCTATACGGAGACATCAAACTAAAT
Organism: Pseudomonadales bacterium; assembly: GCA_022447905.1. Taxonomy (GTDB): domain Bacteria; phylum Pseudomonadota; class Gammaproteobacteria; order Pseudomonadales; family Pseudohongiellaceae; genus UBA9145. The sequence goes on from JAKUTG010000201.1 coordinate 217, forward strand.
TTCTTCTTCAGGGTTCCAGTAAACACGATTACCTAGAGAGCAATGATTTGCTTCGCTTTCGAAAATAATGAACGAAACGATATCCGAGTAAGAAAGCCAAGATGCAGCTATAGAGTAATGCTTCAGAAATATCGGAGCGCAAAATCCAAAGTAGATGAACTACGCCTAGTACGGCGGCTATATATACTAACCGGTGCAAGCGTTTCCAATTTTTGCCAAGTTTCCTAGCTACAGCTTTCGGCGAAGTCACGCCCAAACCTAGTAAAATAAGGTAAGCACTAAACCCCAGGGTAATATAAGGTCGTTCAACGAGCTCTTACATGATTTCAAAAAAGCGAAATCCTAGCAGAAATGCCATCCAGGATAGAAAATGAACGCTTGCGTAAAATAAGGCAAACAGACCAAGCATCCTACGATGACGAACAAACACGGCTTGATTAGTGAACTGCCTAAGAGGCGTCATTGCCAGCGTCATCAATAGGAACCGCAAGGTCCATTCACCGGTTTCGACAGAGAGTTCTTGAGCAGGATCGGGGCCTAGATCGTTTCTATATATTCGTAAAAGTAAAATAGCGAAAGGCACCAGAGCGAGAATAAATACTGATGGCTTTATCAGTTTTCCCATACTTAAGGTTATCGATACAAATTCAGTATTAGATCTAATAGTACCTGGCCAAGTCCATCCCTTCGTACATGTGAGCTACATGCTCACCATAACCATTAAATAACCGGGTTTCTATATGTTGGCGACTGAACAATGTTTGGGGCAGTCGGCGTTCCATATCCTGCCGCCAGCGAGGATGATGAACATTGGGATTTACATTTGCGTAAAACCCATATTCCCGTGCCTGTAAGTCGTTCCAAGTGGTATTGGGTTCGCTTTCCCTGAAATTAATCCGGACAATTGACTTAATACTCTTGAAACCATATTTCCAAGGAACAATAAGGCGCATAGGCGCACCATTTTGCGAAGGTAAATAGTTCCCGTAGAGACCGACCACCATCAGAGTTAACGGATTCATTGCTTCATCCATACGCAGCCCTTCTCGGTATGGCCAATCGATAATAGCAAAACGTGACCTGATTCCAGGCATGGTTTCGGGATCCATCAAAGTTTCAAATTCCACAAACTTCGCCTTAGAAGTCGGTTCGAATCGTTTGATCAAGTCGGACAGCGGGAATCCAACCCAGGGAATTACCATAGACCATGCTTCTACACAGCGAAGACGATAGATGCGTTCTTCCAAATCAACCGGCTTTAGAATATCTTCCAGCTGGTAGGTACCGGGTTTTGCAACTTCACCACTAATCTCCACCGACCAAGGATCAGACTTGAATTCGCCCGAATTGGAGAAGGGGTCGCCCTTATCCATGCCAAACTCATAGAAATTGTTATAACGGGTTACATCTCTGTATGGCGTGAGTGTTTCACCGGTAAAGAATGGCTCGGAATTTGGAGCAGGTTTGATATTCGCGAACTTGTCTGCCCACCAAGGGCTCGGCGGTGTTGTCTTCATTGTCACTGGTGCTCTAGCCTTCAAACTATCCCCATCTTGAGCAGATGCTATTGAAGGCAAGCCTGTGGCTGCCGCAGCGCCCAGTGCCAGTGTGCCGCTGTCTCGGATAAATTGGCGTCGGTTTCTGTAGACACTTTCCGGAGTGATTTCAGAAGGCTTAATATCGGATGGTTTCTTGATCAACATAGGTGTACACCTGCTAATAGTTTGTCTGTCGTTACTTTTACTTACGAGTCGCTTACTAGATACAACCTGACCTTACGTTTATATCATTTCTATCACTCACCTGCTTTAGCTCTAAGGACCTAACATCCCCGTTAAATAGAACCACTAAGTATCATTGTCGGTTTCCTGTTTCTTAAACTGTCTGCGATACAACCAACCAGCAGGCCCGGAGACTGCATAGATCACGCACATAAACAGCAATACCTCATGCGGATTCTGCGCAACTATAACCAATAATACCACCGTAAAGATAAATACCACATAAGGAACAGTACCTTCGAAATGCATCTCCTTAAAACTAAAATACTTATAGTTGGAGATCATCAGTAATCCGGCAAATATCGTTAGTATGGCAGATAGATAAGAAATCATAGGTGTGATTTCTACACCATACTCATACCCAACCCACGGCACAAAGGTTACCAGGCCCGCCGCCAATGGGCTCTGCAATCCCAGGAAAAAGCGTTTATCAACCGTACCCAACTGCACATTAAAGCGGGCCAACCGCAATGCGACACAGGACATGTAAATAAAGCTCGCCGCCCATCCTACCTGGCCCAAGGAAGCGAACGCCCAGCTGAACATTATCAGCGCAGGAGCCATCCCAAAAGATACCATATCGGACAAGCTGTCAAATTCAGCACCGAAAGCGCTCTGTGTATTTGTTAGCCGGGCGATGCGACCGTCGAACCCGTCACAGATAGCGGCAATTAGAATCGCCCAACCTGCCTCATCAAAATTCCCCGACATACCGGCGATTACCGCATAAAACCCCGCAAACAAAGTGCCAAGCGTCAGCACATTCGGGAGCAGATAGATTCCCCGCCTTCGTACCTGTTTCCCACCCTCCGAAACAATCTCTTCATGTTCGTCAATGGGTAGTATATTTTCAGATTCCAGCTCTTGATCTTCGCTGCTCATGCAGCCTCCACATGCTGGGTGGGTTTGAATTTCCAATTATACCGCCCAAATGGAAGCATTGAGGGACTATTTTTAGCATTTTACCCATGATTGTAGATGCTATATGATCGCGCCTCAGACGAAAGTGAACCGAAAAGCACCATCTATGCACTTGAAATCAAGATTTAACAGTTTGGAGTCATTCCATGAATTACTTTAATACATTGCCTCTTCGCCTTCAGTTAGAACAATTAGGCAAATGCCGCTTTATGGATCCTAGTGAGTTCAGCGATGGCGTCCAGAAACTCAATGACAAAAAGGTCGTGATCATCGGCTGCGGTGCACAGGGATTGAACCAAGGATTAAATATGCGTGACAGCGGCTTGGATGTTTCCTATGCCCTGCGGGATGAAGCTATCTCAGAACAGCGTGTTTCATGGAAAAATGCGACCGAGAATGGATTCCCAGTAGGTTCTTACGAAGAACTGATTCCTCATGCCGATCTAGTGCTTAACCTTACTCCTGATAAACAACACAGCGCAGTGGTAAATCAGGTAATGCCTCTCATGAAGGAGGGTTCGTGCCTGACCTATTCACACGGCTTCAACATTGTGGAGGAGGGCATTCAAATACGAGACGATTTAACTGTTGTCATGGTGGCTCCAAAATGTCCCGGAACAGAAGTCCGCGAAGAATACAAACGGGGTTTCGGCGTACCTACCCTGATCGCAGTGCACGCTGAAAACGATCCTAATAAGGAAGGGATGGACATAGCTAAAGCCTACGCGGCGGCTACCGGTGGACATCGTGCCGGAGTTCTTGAATCTTCATTCGTCGCCGAAGTGAAATCTGATCTGATGGGTGAACAAACCATCCTGTGCGGCATGCTACAGACAGGCTCCCTGCTTTGCTACGACAAGATGCTTGCGAATGGCATGGACGAAGGTTACGCCTCGAAGTTGGTTCAACATGGATGGGAAGTTGTATCGGAAGGTCTTAAGCAAGGTGGCATTACCAACATGATAGACCGGCTTTCTAACCCAGCAAAAATCATCACTAATGAGTTGGCGCTAGAATTGAAACAAATCATGGGCCCGCTTTACCAGAAACACATGGATGACATTATCACCGGTAATTTTTCAACTGGCATGATGGAAGATTGGGCTAATGAAGACGAGAAGCTCTTACGTTGGCGAGAAGCTACGGCAGACACTCCTTTTGAGAAGTCCTCTGCAGGAGACGTGGAGATTTCCGAACAAGAATATTACGATCATGGCATTCTGATGATTGCCATGATAAAAAGCGGTGTTGAACTAGCTTTTGAAACGATGACAAATAACGGCATCATCGCGGAGTCAGCGTACTACGAATCGCTACATGAAGTACCGTTAATCGCTAACCTTATAGGCCGCAAGAAACTCTATGAGATGAATAAAGTAATTTCAGACACCGCCGAGTACGGTTGCT
>JAKUTG010000202.1:0-4299 GCA_022447905.1 Pseudomonadales bacterium
CGATATCAGCGCCATCAATAGATGCATTGACGGCCGGAAATCGTTTAAGCGCTTCGGTACACGATCGAACAAAGAAAGACATAAAACCGAGTCTTGTTCCACTATGTGCCTCACCGAATTCATCTTTATACCGAGTTCTAATATCGATAATAGCTTCCATGCTAGCTTCGTTGAACGTAGTCAACATTGCCGTAGTCTGGACCGCCTGCAGAAGACGATCAGCCACTTTGGCACGTAATCTACTCATTGGGACGCGCTCTTCGATTCTTCCTTTCGCGGTGTTTTCTGTTGGCGCCACTGGTATTTCCGGTTGAGGTATGCTTCGCTTCGGGGAGGCCCTAATATAATCCAGAACATCTTCCTTCGTAACTCGACCTCCCTTGCCACTACCCCCGATGGAGTGTGCAGCCAATCGATTTTCCTCAATCAATTTTCTGGCAGCTGGACTAATAATTTGGTTATTCTCCAATTCTGCTATTTTTCCAGCAGTAACTGCTGGGGTGACAGCTAATTCGGTGGTTACAGCATCATTGTTTCCAGTTGAAGAACCTTGCTCAACACGAGCAATTGCCTCGTTACTGACTATGATGTCCCCCGGGTCTTTCAGTATTTCCCTAAGCGTTCCATCAATAGGAGAGGCCACTTCGATAACCACCTTATCGGTTTCAATATCGGCTAGTAGCTCATCCATTTTTACCGTGTCACCGACATTTTTATACCACGTTAATATCGTTCCATCCGGAACTGACTCGGGTAAGAGTGGCGCTTTAATTTCTATAGTCATGTTTAATTCTAGCAAATTTATCTAACAAAACTGGGTTTAGATATTCCTTACATATTTAGAGCTTCATCAACAAAATGTTTTTGCTGGCTTTGATGTAATCCAAGGTGACCGGTTGCCGCAGCGGCAGAGGCTTCTCTGCCAGAGTATTCCAGCCATATTTCAGGAAAATGCTCATTTAACACGCGGCGAATACGATGTTGAGTGGAATACCAAGCACCCTGATTCTTAGGTTCTTCTTGGCACCAAATTATCGATTTGACATTCATATATTGCATTAGAGATTTCTGGAAATCTTCTTGTGGAAACGGATAAAGTTGTTCTAGACGAATTATCGCAATATTTCTTATATCTCGTGCCCTGCGTTCTGCACGCAAATCGTAATAAACCTTTCCGCTACAGATAATCACTTTCGTAATTTCCGCAGAATCAAATCCATCCGTTTCATCAATGATCGCCTTAAAACTTCCCTCGGCTAATTCCTGCAAAGAAGCTGCAGATTCATTATGCCGAAGCAGAGTTTTGGGAGACATTATTATCAGGGGTTTCCGAAGTGGACACAGCACTTGTTTACGTAACAAATGAAAAATTTGTGCCGCTGAAGTTGGTAAACATACCTGGATGTTATGCTCCGCACTGAGCTGCAAAAACCTTTCTAGCCGGGCTGATGAATGTTCCGGCCCCTGTCCTTCGTACCCATGAGGCAGCAACAAAGTGAGCCCACAAATCCTCGACCATTTATGTTCGCCACTGGTAATAAATTGATCTATAACGACTTGCGCAGAATTGGCAAAGTCTCCAAACTGAGCTTCCCAGATAACTAATCCATTTGGCATTGTCGTAGCGTAGCCGTACTCAAACGCAAGCACAGCTTCTTCCGATAAGAGGGAATCATAAATAGTGAAGCTTCCCCGATCTTTCTCTAGCGCTTGCAACGGTATATTAGCTTCACCCGTATTTTGATCATAGACAATTGCATGTCTGTGAGAAAAAGTGCCACGCCCAACGTCTTGCCCAGTAATCCGTACCTTGTTCCCACTAGTCAGAATGCTTGCATAGCTCAGAATTTCGGCAAATCCCCAGTCTACCGGGAGTTCTCCGCTAGCCATCCTAGTACGATCAGCAAAAACTTTCTTAGCTTGACGCTGCAGGTTAAATCCGCTCGGAAGTTCAACAAGTTTCTTCGCAAGCGCCTTCAAAGTCGCAAAGGGTATTGATGTATTAAAATGAGGGCTCCAGTCATGGCCTAGATATGGGCTCCAGTCCACGAACAGTTCCACAGAAGGTTCTTTTACTAAGCTCTTTACAACGTGCTGACCGGTATCCAAGTCTGTCCTATACTTGTGTTTCATCTCGTCCGCTTCTTCAGCAGTAATGATGTCTTCGGACACCAACTTCTCAGCATACAATGCGCGAGTCGGCTTGCGGCGGCCAATGGCATGGTACATTAACGGCTGTGTCATCGATGGCTCATCGCCTTCGTTGTGGCCCCGGCGCCTGTAACAAACCAGATCAATCACAACGTCCTTTTTGAATTGAAAACGGAAATCAAGTGCCAGCCGCGTTACAAAAAGAACTGCTTCGGGATTATCAGCATTCACATGAAAAATTGGAGCCTGCACCATCTTGGCAATATCGGTGCAATACTCGGTAGACCGGGCGTCATCTTGGCGGCTAGTCGTAAAACCTACTTGATTGTTGACGATAATATGTACTGTGCCACCTGTAGAGTAAGCACGAGTTTTCGACATCTGGAATGTCTCCATTACAACTCCCTGTCCAGCAAAGGCTGCGTCACCATGTACGATAACCGGAAGCACCAGCTTTCCATCTTTGTCTTTGCGGCGAGACTGCCGCGCTCGCACCGATCCTTCTATAACCGGCGCTACAATTTCAAGATGGGATGGATTGAAGGCGAGCGCCATGTGGACCTCACCGCCAGCCGTCATGATGTTTGACGAAAACCCTTGGTGGTACTTAACATCACCCGAATTTTCATATACAGCCTTCCCTTCAAATTCATCAAACAAATCAGCTGGGTTTTTCCCAAGTATATTAACCAGCACATTAAGACGGCCTCGGTGTGCCATTCCGAGAACTATTTCCTTGACACCATATGTACCGGCTCGTTGTACAACTTCGTCAATCGCTGGGATCGCGCTTTCACCTCCTTCCAAACCGAAGCGTTTCGTTCCTGGATATTTGGAATCGAGGTGTTTTTCTAAGCCTTCAGCAGCCGACAATCGCTCTAATAAATGACGTTTAACATCTTTTCCAAATACCGGGTAACCGTCGTTACTTTCAATACGCTCCTGGATCCACTGCTTTTCCTCCAAATTAACGATATGCATGAACTCATAACCAATAGAGCCACAGTAAATTCTTTCCAGAATATCTATGATTTCCCTTAGCGAGGCTTTCCCTTTGCTTATAAAAAGCGACCCTGTTTGAAATATCGTGGAATAATCGATAGGGGAAAGATTATAGAATTCCAATTCCAAATCCAGAACTCGCTCTCGATGCATTAAACCAAGCGGATCTAGTTTCGCCTTCTGATGCCCCCGAACACGGTAAGAGCTGATTAATAACAGCACCTCCACTTGCTTACTTTCGTGTTCGGAATTAACAATCTCCTCATTACTTAGTACTCTCGCGTACCGGCTGGCTTTGCCTAGTGCTTTAAAATACTTTTTTATTTGCGCATGCGAGACATCGGAGTGATCATCTCCATTGGGTGCCGATAATGACTCAAAATATTCTCGCCATTGTTCGGAAATTGATAGCGGGTCCGTAAGGAATTCTTCGTAAAGTTCTTCGACATACGCGGCACTAGAACCGGAAATGTGTCCGCTTTTCCACATTAATTCCATTAGACCGTCATGCATTATACTACCCACTTAATCTACCCATGAGGCAGGTTTGCCTTTGGGATGAAGGTTCATCTTTTCGATATCAAGACTTCCGCGAAATCAACATACCCCTGATATGACCGATGGCTCTTGTAGGATTGAGACCTTTCGGGCACACAGCAACGCAATTCATGATGCCGCGACACCGAAAGACACTGAATGGATCAGTAAGATCTGCTAGACGTTCGGCTGTTGCCGTGTCGCGACTATCCGCCAGAAACCGATAGGCCTGTAATAACCCAGCTGGCCCAATGAATTTCTCGGGATTCCACCAGAAAGAAGGACAATTAGTGCTGCAGCACGCACATAGGATACATTCATACAAGCCATCCAGTTTTTCACGATCTTCTGGTGATTGAAGACGCTCGATAGTGGGCGACGGATTATCATTAATTAAATACGGTTTCACTTTTTCGAACTGCTCGTAAAAAACGCCCATATCAACCACTAGATCGCGTATTACTGGCAGGCCCGGCAGGGGGCGCAGAATTAGCTTCCCACCTGGCTTAACCACCTGGGATACAGCTGTAATACAAGCGAGCCCATTAACACCATTAATGTTCATTCCGTCAGAGCCACACACTCCTTCCCCGCACGATCTCCGATAAC
>JAKUTG010000203.1:0-4274 GCA_022447905.1 Pseudomonadales bacterium
TAGTAGATGCCATTTCCACCATGATCGCCTTAACCGTGTTGCTGGTTTTTGCTGTAGGGATCGCCGATTGCGTTCATGTTATGAGCGCTTACTTTAGTTTCAGGCGCGATGGAGATGAGCATTATTCGGCTCTTTCGCACGCCTACAAAAAAGTGGGTATTGCCATATTACTGACCACTCTAACCACCGCCGCGGGTGTTTCCGTGCTCGCGACCTCCGACCTTGAGCCTATCAAAGTCTTTGCGTGGATGTCGGCTTTTGGGGTCATTCTTGCCTTCTTTTTCACTATAGTCCTGCTCCCTATACTACTGGATCTATGGCATCCAAAGGCAATTCACGAGAAGAAAAGCTTAGCTGACAAATTAGGCGCCAGGTGGACTTCAATACAAAATAAAAGAAAACTTGCCATAGCAATCGTTGTAGGGATTTTACTCCTTGCTTCTTTAGGAGTTTTAGTTGGCGCATTCATGATCTTTGTAATTGCGCTCACTTACTGGATAGTCAATTCGCAGCGGGAAATTCTTGCCAGGGTTCCCAGCCTGGTTCAAGGGAGCCCTTATTTAATTCTTGTCCTATTTGCATCCTTGTTTGCGCTGTGTATTTATGGCGCAACGAAAATTAATATCGACACAAACATTGCTGAAATGTTCAAGGCAGACCACCCTTTGACGGTCGCTATTACAGTAGTCGATGAAAATATGTCGGGCGCACAAAATATGGAGATTATGATCGATACTAAAACCAGTGATGGCATGCTTGATTCTGATCTGCTTGTCGCCGTCGATCAGCTTCAAACACGGCTGGAAGAGGGCTATCCTGATATTGTGGGTCGGACCAATTCGCTGGCAAACATCGTCAAAGATACAAATCAAATCATGAATGATGACGATCCTCGTTACTATCGTATTCCTGATTCTGGTCAAGAAATATCTCAATTACTTTACCTATTCAATAGCGCTAACCCTGAAGATCGGAGGAATCTGGTTTCCGATGACTACAGCCGTTCCCACATTAGTGTTACAGCTCGCAACTTAGGCTCCTATGAATACAAAGAGTTTTTTGACGATGTGGCTTTAGATGTAGAACAAACGTTCGGCGAACTTGAATCAACCTTTCCAGGACTGGACATCAATTTAACAGGGACTATGGCAACGTTAATGGTTATGGCTGATGAAATCGCCCAATCCCAATTTAACAGCTTTGCTCTGGCCCTTCTGATAATAAGCCTGATAATGATCATCACGTTGGGTTCAATCAAGGGAGGTATCATGGGCATGGTCCCAAATGCCATCCCTGCGTTCCTGGCTTTTGGCCTGATGGGCTTGTTTGCCATACCTCTAGATACTGATACGCTGCTCATAGCGCCAATCATTTTGGGTATCGCTGTGGATGACACCATACATTTCATGACCCACTACAGGGTGGAACTGTCCCGTACTGGAAGCATCGCCGCTGCTCTTGAAAGCGCTATAAAAGAGGTTGGTCAAGCCGTAATGTTTACCACCATGGTGATAGGGCTTGGGTTTGCTGTCTTGAGCTTTTCTGACTATTTGGGAATGGCAAAGGTCGGGTTTTTCGGTTCAATGGCTATATTTGTCGCCTTGCTTTGTGACCTGTTTCTTATTCCTGCAATGATAATAATCTTTAAACCTACGTTTGGTGTAAAAAATGTAAACACCTCTATTAACTTTAGGGAGGCAATAGCATGAAACTTAAAAGCACCTTAGGAGTAATTGGTACTGCTTTACTGGTCACTTTTTTTCCTCATGCATCAGGCCAAGAACTTACCGGTTTCGAGATTATGAAAAGATCCGACGATGCCCTTCGCTCGACAAACGATTCATCATTTAATCGAATGCAGCTATCAAGCTGCAAGTTTGGTGTAACACAGGGCCGTATTACCTGTGCAGAGCGAGCAAGAGTGAAATCACTCGAGTCAGTTGCTAAAAATTATGGTCCCGAGCTTAAAGATACCAAGAGCGTCACGATTACACTGGAGCCAGCTGCTGAAAGAGGCATCGGTATGCTTAGCTTTGCTTATGACGATTCAGAAAGGGACAACGAAACATGGCTATATCTATCTGCCCTGGGCAGGGTAAAAAGGATCGCCGCTGGTAATTCGGAAGAAGAAACTGAACCTGCCTCCCTATTCGGCTCCGAGTTCACTACAGAAGATACCGACACCGGTAAATTGGAAGAATATACAATCAACCTGCTAGGAGAGGCAACTCAAGCGGGACGGGATGTCTGGCAGGTAGAAATGATCCCCAACGCCGAACGAGCGAGAAAAACACGCTATTCCCGAATGGTCCATTATATAGACAAGGAACGTTTTGTCGCCCTGCGTTCAGACATGTATGACCAGTATGAAAGGGAAGTCAAAAGACTAATGGCGAGCCGGGTTGAGCTTATTAATGGGATATGGATGGCCCGGTCCCTTACTATGATGAATTTAGTTACGAACCGATTGTCCAATATGGCCTTCGTTGAAATTTATACAGACCTCAACATTGAAGATGACTTTCTAACTCAGCGCACCCTGACAGATGCTGCCTACAGAGAAACTGAGTTAGAGAAATTAAGATCGCAACTAAATTAAAAATCTCGATTCCCATATGTTGCGCTTCTGTCAGCTAGTCATACTTGCACCATTTCTGCTAACGAAAACCTACGCGCAGCAGGAAGAGCCCTTGATTCTGGATGATTCGGTATCCTTTGATGCCGAGCTGGCTATCGATGACGATATATTTGGCAACGTGTTTGATGAAGATACATCCTCGACTACCTCTTCCTGGTTTGAAGGTTTTACGGTGCGTATTAGTCAACAGTTTTTCGGCCAGGTTAACAATCACTCCGTAGAACCCCTGCCTGGTTTTGTCTTCCCCCGCGAAGCAGAAATGGAAAACAACCGACTGGGCATCAATATTCGTTACCAAAATGCATTTTCTCCAGGTTGGCTACTGCAAGCCAGTGGTCAGATTCGTAGCTACTGGAAAGACGACTACGAGTATGAAGCTAACGGCGATCGGGTCGACATGGATTACCGAGTCAATGAACTCTTCCTACAAAGAAGCTTCGACCAGCACAGCATTAAATTTGGTCGACAAACAGTGGTATGGGGTGAAACGGTTGGTAATTCCGTACTGGATGTAATTAACCACTTCGAGTTTCGTGATCTATCCATCATCGATATTGAGGACGCCCGGTTAAATCAATGGATGGTTGTGTGGGATTACTTCGGTGATAGTGGACAATTCTCCACATTCGTAAATCTGTATCCTGAGTTCAACCCAGCTCCGGTACGAGGCAGTCCCTTTTTCTTCGAACCCGCGTTTAACATCACCGATTACAGCCGCGACGACAATCCGTTTTTTGAAATTGGCACCCAATACCGACTCTCCTTCGAAGGCAGTGATATTTCCTTCATGGCCGCTTACCTCGTTGAAAATCAACTGCGTTACGAAGATCCAGTCACTGGGATCGGTGATGCTATTGCCAGAAAGAATGATTTCGTTTTACTAGGATTCAGCGCCAACCGCGCCATTGGCAAACTGTTGCTGAACTTTGATTTTGCCTATAGCCACAACGTACTAGCAGACAGTTTCAGCTTTCCTGGCACCTCAAGTCTTGCAGCTCCGCTTGATCTGAAAAAAAATCAGGTCGGTACTTCTTTCGGATTTGAATACGCCGTGTCCAATGAGCAGAGCGTGAGTCTTGGCATCCAGGCCCAGAAACTTCTGGATGAAGACGAAGGACTGTTACCTGGGCAACAGTTGATCAACGACGGAGTGTTCGGGAGCTGGCTGGTTCGCTACAGTAATAATCTGATGAATGGAGACCTGGTATTGTCATCCACGCTGCAAGGTGGCCTCGATGCCAATTCGTTCTTTGCCATGTTAGGCGCTAATTACACCATAAGTGACAACTGGGCCATCAATGCCCAGATCGTCAGCATCACGGCTAACAATTCAACGCCTCTATTATTCTTCGATGAAGACGTTCGTCTAGGCGCCACTATCACCTATTCTTTCTGATCGCAGAAATTTAGAATATGAACATATAGAAAGACGGGTGTTACACTGAATTAGCAGTGACACATGTGAAAAGTGACGTTTTTATAAGCTCTAGGGTTAACTGGAATGGTCTCTGTATTCGAGCCTACTCTTCCAGAGGCATATTAAATCTATCTGCATCGAATTCCCCCTCCCAGTTTGCCACCGCCGTAGACCCGGAAAGGGCTCCCGCGATATTGACACTGGTTCGCAACATATCCA
>JAKUTG010000204.1:0-4262 GCA_022447905.1 Pseudomonadales bacterium
TTAATTCGATTTTAGATTTTTGATCCGATTGGGAGAGTAAAACATGAAAGAAAAACTATGGCCTCTATTTTTAATCGCTTTTTCGTTTAATGCTTGTGCGCAAGATGTGCCCGCGCCTAACTCGCTCTATGTTGCCACCCAATGTTTTGTCAGTGATGGTGCCACTTTTGCGGAAGTCGTCGAGGAAGCGCGCTCCGCTGATATCTCAGGCCCCAACTCGGTATTTTTCAGGCAGCCTGTAGCAGGTAACGGCGCTGCTCCCAACCAATTTACGCGCGTTGTGGTGTGGGACAACATGGAACACTGGGCTACAAACGTACTGATAGTGCCCGCTGAGAGCTACACTTGTGATAATGCCAACAGGAGTTTCTGGACTAATCGGGTACTCGGTACAAACCAAAATGCGTACGACGGCACCGATGTTTCCTTGGTGACTACCAGACTGTGCTTTATCGAGCGTGGACACACCATCGCTGATGTATATGGGTCTCTGAATGATGGCGCTCTGGCTAGAGAGGCGATGGGAGATACGACAATGTCTATGGTATCGCACTTGTTTTTGGGCCCATCAACGGGAACGGATATGCGGACCAGGATAATTATCAGGAGAATTGGCGACTCAGAGGCTGGGTTGGCACGTTCCCTTGACTTGTTGAATGAGGGGGATGTCGGTATTGGAACGCCTGTTAACGTTCCAGCCGAACATTGCCAGGATGCCGCCCTGACCAGGAGCTATATCATCCGCAGAAATAACTGAGTTCAGTTTTTGTTCTCAGTAAATTAATGCAGGCAATGTGCATCAGTCAAAAGTAGGGGGTACGGAGTTGTGCCCCCTTATTTAGATAGTTCCTCCACTTTTACTGCCATCTTGGTCAGCACTTCAGCAGCGATATCTATCTGTCCAGCTACCTCATCAAACTGACGTTGTTCGATAGCCTCCCTAACGCCGGGTATAGTTTTTACACCGTACCCAGTATAAAAGCCTGGCGCATAAATGTGGTGTTTATACCAGGGACGCCCGTTTAAACCTTCTTGACGAATCAATTCCCGTTCAGTTTGGTACAAGAGGTAGTTTTCTTCAGTAGTGGCAGCAATACCACTGGCGATTGTAGTTTCGTAATTCTCCGCTGCGCTTTCAAGTCGGGCCAGGGCATTCTTAAGTGGAGCGAAGTTAAAAAAGGGTACCTGTGCTTGCGCTGCCGGTGGACCAAAAGATTTTGTTGGGTCCAATATCAGATCATAAATCCCATCGGTTATATTTTGGTTAGTTTCTTCGGTATTCGTGCGCATATTGTCGGCTAGAGTTTCAATTTCACTGATATAAACTGAAACATTATCGGTAAAGCCCTTGAATTCAAAGGGCAAGCGAGGTGCGTTGGCTAGACGTAAAGTGGCATGTCCTGCAACCTGAGCTAATACCTCTCCATATACCAGGCCAGGGTCTATCCACTTAGTGTAATGTTCGTAGGTGTCATACATCGTATGGTAGCTGCCACCGGCCGATTCGCCGCCAAATCCGATATTGGCAGAGGCGATTCCGAGGTGCTGGAGAAATGGCGTATAATCTGAGCCAGAACCCAATGGACTGATGCGCAAGTCGGAGCGATTCTTCGCCTCGGTCCTTGCTTTTTCGTTGCTGGAATTGATACTAAGGTTGGCGCGTCGACGCTCTTTTACAGACACTCCTGTCTGGGGATCATCTATATCTGCTATCACTTCGTTGAAAAATCGTTCAAGAACGTGACTGCCACCAATATTAACAAATCCTCTACCATTTCCATCGGTATTTAGGTAGGCAACGGCGTGCTCCTGGAGTTCTGTGGCGTGGTGTTCTGCCCACTCTGTTGAGCCGATCAGTCCCGGCTCTTCAGCATCCCAGGCTGCATAAATTACAGTTCGGGCAGGGCCGACTCCATCGCTTGCTAGCCTGCTCATGGCTTTGGCTTCAGACAGTAACGCGATCAAGCCAGAGATAGGATCGGCTGCTCCATGATTCCAGCCATCGTGGTGATTCCCACGAATTATCCATTCGTCAGGATATTGGGAGCCCTCGAGACGCGCAATCACGTTATAGGCCGTAACCATCTTCCAGTCGAATTCAAGTTTTAGGCGTATTCGGGCAGGACCAGGTCCGAGATGATAAGTAATCGGTAAACCGCCGCGCCATTCATTGGGAACCACCGCTCCCCCCATGGCTTCAAGCAATGGCAAGGCATCGCGATAAGAGATAGGTAGTACAGGAATTTGGGTGATAGTAGGGGCTTCTTCCTTCGGCAAACGTCTCGCGTCCGCTGTGGCTCCAATACCTGGTGTCAGTACATCGCCCGGATAAGTGGGCATATCCATTACTGACCCGCGTTGCACTCCGCTGTCGTTCTTAAAGGGGCCTTCGGGATACACGTCGCCCGGACCGTAGCCATCGTCACCAGGGTCAGAGTAAATAATGGTAGCTATGGCGCCTTTTTCACCAGCCAGCTTGGGTTTGATCCCACGCCATGAGCCACCGTACTTGGAAATAGCAATTTTGCCTGCGACGCTTATGCCGTAACGTTCAAGTATTTCATAATCGGCGGGAGTGCCATAATTTACAAAAACTAATTCACCTTCAGCCTCACCGTCGATAGAGAAGGCGTTGTAAGGTGGTAGTAAGTCATCTATAACAGATGTACTGGGATCCTCTTCAAGAGAATCTTCGGTAAGTGATGCGGTAAACTGGTACGGATATAGTAATTCAAGTTCGCGAGTTAATGGCTCAGGGAAAAGAACTTGGTACTCTGAAATTTCTACCGCGTAATTCCATGAACGGAATAATGCCGCTAACGCGTCTGCATTTTTTTTTCCTTTCGGAGAGCCAACATGATGAGCTTCTGAGGAAAACTCACGAAGCCATTCATCCATTTCAGTGCGATCAATGTGACTGTCAAATACAGTTTCCAATTCGTGCTGAACGGTGCTCGTGGTTTCATCAAAACCTAACAGCTGTCCATCAGCAAGTGCGAGTGAGCCAAGGAGTGAAATAGTAAAGACAAGGGGAAAGAGGGAAACAGACAAAAACAATCGCATGATGCATTCCTATGCGTTTTATGTGGGATTATTTCTAGATATTACGCTTGGTCGGCAAATTTGCCTAGTACCACTTCCTTCGAGCAGGTTAGAAATATATAGATAGGGAGTCGAGTCCAAAATGTATCACCGGAGGTAGCAAAAAATGCATTGTTAGCTTTGTTAGTGTATTTTTGCTTAGAGCGCACGTATCCTTGTCTTTCACTCTTGCGCCACTAATAACATGCAACGGTCTCTGATCTCAATCACTGGGATTTTATCTATATCGATGGTCTTAACCCTCTCTGGCTGTGCCAGCAGCGAGCGCAATGAACCAATATCTGATTCTGATAAACAGTTTCTGTTGACCTATCCAAATTTGGCTGATCCTGACGGCGAGGTAGTATTCGAGAATGAGCATGTTGTTCTGCAACGCCTGGTCGTAGGCCCCGGGGAATGGGAAGGCATTCATTCTCATCCTGGCAACCAGCTTTACGTGCATATAAAAGGCGGATTGTGGTCTGGTCGCGAGGGCGGTGAAGTCACTTATGTGGGGCCAGCTGATGCGGACGGATCGGTGGGCTGGATGGACGCTATCCCGCTGAGCGAAGAACACGAATCTGGTAATGTCGGTGATGAAGCCATCGACTTGATATACGTGACTCTAAAAAGTGACTTGCCAATTTCTCCAGAAATTGAGCACATGCCTCAAACCTATCCCAACATCCGTATGGAAAGACTTCTAGAAAACGATCGGATGATCGTACAGCGGGGGCAGATCGAACCAGGGCAGTGGACGGGCATTTACAGTCACCCCGGCAATCAAATCTACCTCCATATCAAGGGTGGCAATTGGTCAGAGCGCCGAAAGGGGGTGCAACAGACCTCTGGGTATTCGGAGGCGGGATCAGTCGGCTGGATCGATACTGTGGAACAAAGTGAGGAACGTGAAGCTGGGAATATCGGCGAAACCACAATCGATTTTGTCCTCGTCACGCTGAAATAACGGATGTGGCTCCTCGGCTAAGCAGCGGACATAAAGGGCAAGAGGTGTTATGCAAGAAAAATTTAGGCTACTAAGTAGCTAATAGGTGGGTTAATTTTTTCTAATTTTTTGGTATTAGGTGTTAAACTGTATCTTCTGTAACCCAAAGAACGTATGGGGTTCAAGCAATTGATTTTTCCTTTTTTGGTTTAATGCGTTAAACGTGAAAAAGGTC
>JAKUTG010000205.1:0-4235 GCA_022447905.1 Pseudomonadales bacterium
TATTCTGGGCTTGAACAAGAAAATTCTGGTTCGTCATCCCCCCCGGATGTATTGCAATTTCCACCGATCCCTTCCAGCACGGCAAAGCCCGGATGAATTCGTTGATATCTCTCATACTTTCTCTCGACTGCTCGCTGTCGTCTCGTTCCCGCTTCATTCTATGGACTCAGGCCCCACCATGATCAATTCAGGGGAAAAATACACCCCTCTCTCAGTCCATTCTAGTCGCAAACATTGCGCTGTTTGTCTTCACGCCTTATCTTGTCGTGCATTTCTCCACCGCGGTATTCGAGCCCATGCGGACTGCCTGCCCAGACGAATTCATTTGCTTTGCCGAAGAACTGGCTGACGCCGCACGCGTTGTCGCCCTGAAGTACTTTCGAAATCTTGTGTCAATCGAATACAAAAGGGATGGCTCCCCAGTTACAGCAGCGGATCGTGAAGCCGAGGCCGTAATTCGCCAGATGATTGCGGAACGATATCCAGCCCACGGCGTGGCAGGAGAGGAATACGGTCGTATATCTTCGGTCGGACCCTGGTCGTGGGTAATTGATCCGATCGACGGTACCAAAAGTTTCGTCACCGGGCGGACCACCTTTGGGTGTCTCATTGCGCTTCTCTATGAACACCAGCCCGTGCTCGGCGTAATCGACATGCCGGCACTTAATGAACGATGGCTCGGTGTTGCGGGCAAGTCCTCTACACACGATGGAAATAATTGCCAGAGCAGCGAGCGGAAACACCTAGCCGAAGCGACCATATTCGCCACCAGCATCGACATGTTTACCGACAGCGAACGACAGCAATTTGACCATTTGTCCGCTGCAGCGCGGTATCGAAATTTCGGTGCAGATTGTTACGCTTATGGTCTCCTTGCATCCGGACACACTGACATTGTGATGGAATCTGACATGTCCACCTATGATTTTCTGGCGCTCGTTCCCGTGATTGAAGGATCCGGCGGCTGCATCAGTGACTGGCACGGCAAACCGCTCAATGATCATTCTGGCAGGCAAGTCCTGGCTACTGCGAATCCCACTCTCCACGAACAATGTTTAGCTATGATTAGGACCAGCTGAGCCCAACAGACAACCAACGAAAAATTCGGCCAAGTCCCTCATCTCCGGTTCGCAGATCGAGTGCTCCATCGGATACGTTCGCCAAGTAATGGGGTATCCCAATTTTTCCAAGACCTTTCGGCTGGCATCCCCAGACTGCAAAGAAACCATCGGGTCGTGTAGTCCGTGCCCCATAAACACCCGCGTATTCTGGTTGACCTCGCTGCATTCCACGCAAATCCGACTAGCTGCAGGTAGATATGCGGAAAGCGCGACAATCCCGGCAAGTCGGTTTGGATACCGCAAACCGAGGTAAAGCGACAGCGCCCCACCCTGAGAGAATCCTCCCAGCAATATCTGATCTGCTGGAATTCCGCGGGCCACTTCCTGATGAATCAATGCCGTAACCAAATCTGATGACGCTTGGAGCCCTTCCAGATCTTCTTTTCTGCTCGCTTCGAGACCCGTCACGTCATACCATCCTCGCATCGTCATACCGCCATTTAGTGTGATAGGCCGCATGGGTGCATGTGGAAACAAGAATCGTATCGACATTTGAGCCGGCAGATTCAACATACCAGGAAGATCGGCAAAATCTCGGCCATCGGCTCCGAGACCGTGCAGCCAGATCACGCAATACTGCGGTGCAGTTCCAGTCTCCGCTTCGATGTACTCGGGTAGTAGGTGTGTCATGATAATCCTGATGTTACAACGGAGCGGATTCTAAATGCTCCGGGCACTTCGAATTCTGCCGAATCGATCGATATGGCGTCGGCTACACTGTTGGTCATGAAACTCGATCAACCCGTACCTAAATTCGCAGATGTACTGGCCGCTCAAGAACGCATTCGCGGCAAAGCTCTCAAAACGCCAGTACTTTCTGACACAACCCTAGATCAAGTCGTCCAGGCAGAAATATTCCTTAAGTGTGAAAACCTTCAGCGGACGGGCGCATTCAAATTTCGCGGCGCGTGGAACGCTATGGTGCAACTTACGCCCGAGGAACAATCCCGTGGAGTCATCGCCTATTCATCCGGTAATCACGCTCAAGCAGTCGCCCTGTGTGGAAAACTTCTTCGGACAAAAATTACGATCGTCATGCCGGACGATGCGCCCCAAACTAAAAAAACTGCGACCGAGCAATACGGTGCACACATCGTTCCGTACAACCCCAAACAAACCCGAAGAGAAGAGGTCGCTGCGAAGTTAATTGATCAGCACGGGTTCATACTGGTTCCACCATTCGACCATCCACAGATCGTCGCCGGTCAAGGGACAGCAGCTCTAGAACTTTTTGACCTGGTAGGCATCCTCGATACCTTGCTGGTTCCCTGCGGCGGCGGCGGACTGTTGGCGGGTTCAGCCTTATCGGCGGCAATGCGCTCTCCCCACTGCCAAGTCATCGGTGTAGAGCCGGAACTGGCTGACGATGCAGCGCGCTCCTTTCGAAGTGGACGATTGCATCGCGTGGTCAATCCACCCACGATTGCGGATGGGGCTCGGACCGAATCGCTCGGACAGATTCCCTTTGATTTGATTCGACGTTTGGTTGCGGACATTGTCACCGTGTCCGAACAAGCCATTGTCGATGCCGTCCGCTATGCGTTCTTTGATCTCAAGTTGGTCGTTGAGCCGTCGGGCGCTCTCGGCATCGCCGCCTTATTATCCGGCGCAAAATCTGCAACGGGGCGCGTGGGTATTTTGATCAGTGGTGGGAACATCGACCCTCAGGTCATGACCGCCTGCCTAGATTAGGCAGATTTACCTTCCCTTTAATTCCCGGATTTGCCCGTTTCGGCTGCATTTCCAGCAGGCAACGTTACCGTCGTAGTGCGGCCCTCCTGGTTTGTGTCAGAAGCACTTGAATAACCATTTACGGTAGAAGGACGAAGGCCGCTCACCCACCAGGCAAGCAGTATCAGCACAACGACCAGAACTGACCACAATGTCGGCCGCACCCAGTTCCGCGGCGCTGGCTTGAACACAGCAGTTTTCGGTACATCCTGTGCGCTCCGCAATGCCGCTCCCCCCATAACAGGCAGTACCGAACCGAGACCGCCTCTGGCCCTTTGAATTTCAGGGAGGTCCTCCAACACCTCATCTTCATGAATTCCCAGCAACCGTGCATAAGCCCGCAGGTAGCCCCGAACGTACGTCCTTTCAGGAAGTTTGGAATAATCGTCGGCCTCTAGAGCCGCAATGACCTCAATTCTCAGATTAAGGTCCGCTGCAACGTCCTCGATGCTCCACTCGTTCTTCAGGCGACGAGTTTGCAGCCGTATACCTGGGCTACTTGGTGAATTCTGAGATTTTTCGTTCATCAGTGCTGTCAACGCTACACCGCGTGGCGTTGTTGAGTCCACATCAACCAATATACTACCGTCGGTTCTAGCCAGATAGCCAGCCGGCAATGGCACATTAACCGATACTGTAGGTCCCGGTTCCAACAGCGATCAGCGCACCGCTGTCGTTGTGGAGTTCCATCCGCGCCACTGCAATCCGCCGACCGGCACGCAACTTGAAACCAGCGGCGACGAACGAATCACCAAGACCCGGTCGCAAAAAATCTACTCGAAGATCGACCGTGCCCAATTTCGAAAATTGTTCTGACCCCTCGTCAAATGACTGTACTGGGTTTTGATCAAGGAGAGCGACAAAAGCAACCAAACCACCGACGACGTCTAGACTGCTCGAAATTACCCCACCGTGCAAATTGCCCCGCAAAAAATTACCGATCAATTCATTGCGCATCTGAAATGATAGTTTTGCAGTGTCATCTTTTTGCAGTTCAATATCGAATCCGAGGATTCGATTGAAAGGAATTCGCTCCTCAAAAGTCTTCGCAACAGCGGCGAGAATCTGACCCCTGTCCAAGCTCTCTAAACGTTCCTGGTTCATTCGATTATGCATGCACGTCTCATATCCTTACACCTTATCATGCGGATATACAAATCACATGGCTGACAGCCTAGCTCAGTACCAACGGCTACGGTAGACTACAAAAAGCATTACAAAAGTAAAAAGCAGATTCACTTCATCGAGGGGCGGTAGCTCAGCTGGGAGAGCGTCGCGTTCGCAATGCGAAGGTCGGGAGTTCGATCCTCCTCCGCTCCACCAACTTTCTGTACGTACTTCAAAGACCTACAGCGGTCATATCTGATCGTGGTCCGCAATTCA
>JAKUTG010000206.1:0-4221 GCA_022447905.1 Pseudomonadales bacterium
AAGCCGACCGTTCCAATTGATACATCGGCAGCATTGATCAAATAGGTCACCTCCTACGGGGTCATAAATTACGTCTGCGCCTCGGTCATTGGTGAGGGCCTTCACCTTTTCTTTGAGTTCGCCATCACCATAATTGATGATTTCGTCTGGATTCAGACGTTTTATAAATTCCAGCTTCTCATCAGAGCTTGCAGCGGCTATTACACGGGCACCCATGATTTTGCCTAATTCAACCGCTGCGAGACCAACGCCTCCACTGGCTCCTAGCACCAGAAGGGTTTCACCGGGCTTGAGGTGGGCACGCTGTTTTAGCGCATAATAGGAAGTGGTATACACCATGGCAAAACCGGCGGCAGTTTTAAAATCCATGCTGTCAGGAATCTTACGCAATCCTTCGGCCTTAACGATTGCTTTTTCAGCTAGCCCCCCGAGTCCAGGAATGGCCATAACTCGATTGCCAATATCGAATCCTTTCAGGCTAGGTCCAACCGATGTAATGACACCGCCAATCTCGGAACCGGGTATAAAAGGTAAAGGAGGCTGAAATTGATACTTGCCTTGTATTTGCAGTCCATCCGGGAAATTGAGCGCCGCCGCATAGACCTCCACGACAGCTTCATTTTCAGCGGCAACGGGGTCCTCTACTTCTTCCAGGACCAGGTTTTCCGGAGGGCCGAGGGTTTTGCACAGAATTGCTTTCATGGCCTAGTCTAAAAGAACCTCTTTTACGAAGAACGCGGATTCAATCACGAATACAAGCTGACTGCAATTGCACCACGAGCACAGGAATCATTAGCTTTGTTGTTGTAGCAATGGCAAAGAAGTATATTTACATTTTACTTTATTACGCGCTCAACAACTCTGTGAATGAACTTCGAAGACAGGCCTATCTCGAGGCAATGGGAATCCAAGTATATTACTCACGTGCTACCTTGCCAGGAGCCAAACCTTCGCCCCGTTACGAACTAGCTGACAAGTCATCAGTCTCCGGAAAAAGAGCAGAAGACTCCTCGAAATATTCGGCCATTGAACAACAAAAGCCTAATCAGCGCGGAGCTCAAGCAAAAGCAGTCATTGATAACCAAGAAACCGAACTGATTCGGAACAGGGAACTTAATCCTGATAACGAGTTGGAACAAATTACGCCCGATAGTGATACTTTAAAGTTCAGTCTAGGCTATTACAGTATTAATGATAGCTTGTCGGTTATTAATGAAACGCCGCATTTAAAAGCAGGGAGCTTGAGCGAAGAGTCCTTGTCACTTTTGCGTAATATTCTAACGGCACTAGGAGTAAATGCCGATGGTTGCAACTTTTCCAGTGAAAATTTCGATTGGCCAATAGTGGAGGGGCTGTCTGTGACCACAGAACCGAACCAGGCTGCTCGGCAGGCTTTGGGAGGATTCATCACTATGCGTCAGCAGCAGGATGGATTTTCCAATTTACTGGTGTTCGCTGGTGAAATAGACGAATTGCTAGTTAAAAAGTCAGGAAAAGAGGAGGAAAGAGACTACAAGGTTGAGCAGGCGGATTATTATTTTACTATCACCAATAGTTTACAGATGATGCTTTCCTATCCAAGACTCAAACGAGAAGTCTGGGATCAATTGCAACCTCTCAAGCAAAGGCTCAACAATTAATCTCAATAAGTCGTGAAATGAATTTCCCGTCTTCCTTACAATCAAATCGACCGAACCAGTTCTTTGCTAGGAATATGCGCTATAGCGATCTTGATCTGGTAGTTGCGAATGAGGTGGCTGCTTACGAACACCCCTGGACAAAGCGAATATTCATTGACTGTCTCAGGACAGGATACCAGTGCTGGGTGCTTGCCAATAAACGGCAAATTGTCGCGCATGGAGTAATGTCGCTGGCAGTTAGTGAATGCCATTTGCTTACATTATGTGTGCATCCTGATTACCAAGGTTGCGGATACGGACGCAAACTTTTCAAATTGTTGCTGGATCGTGCACATAAACTGGATGCGATCGATTGTTTCCTTGAAGTGAGATCGACAAATGATGCAGCCATTGGACTGTATCGATCAGTAGGATTTACCCAGGTTCGGAAAAGGAAGAACTATTACCCAACCACTAAAGGGCGGGAAGATGCCCTGATTATGTGGCGTAGCTTGCCGCTTTCCTAATCTTGCTTTCCTTTGTTGTCGGTGTCAGGGTTTTTACCAAGAAAATTTCCTAAGATTTTGAAAATTGCGATTAACAGTATCGCCGCGACCATAACGGCACCAACAATGATGGTAGTGGCCAGTAAAATGCCGAATAGCTCGCTGGCCGGTATGTCCTGCCACGTTGAGATACCCCATAAGCAGAGAGCCGCAATAGCTATACCGGCTATGGTAGCGGCAGTTTTCTTACGAACGTTTAGCAGTGAAAAGATCAAAGTTGGGCCTGTTATCTACGTCGCTAAAGCTCGCTTTACAACTAGGGTAATTCGCACATCCCCAGAATAATCCATTTTTGCCTTCACGTTTCACAAGCAAGCTTCCACAATCAGGACAGTAATGAGCTTTTTCCGGAACTCCATTGTTGTCCGCAAGGGTCACTTTACATCCTTTTGAGTAGCCACTACAAAACCAGTAATCACCTTTACCAGGATCAGCTGGGACCAATCGGCGAGTACAGATTGGGCACCGGTAACGATCATCTATCTGTGTTGGCCTACCGTCGAAGTCATTAAGTATCGTTTTGCATTCTGGGAAACCGGTGCAGCCCCAGAAAGGGCCCTTTTTGCCTTCGATCAATCGCATTGGTTTTTTACACTTCGGACAATGATGGGTTTTTTCCGACGTGTTCGCTTTTTCTGACACAGACATAAGTGAACTCTACATAGGAACCTGGAGTTGTATTAAACAGATTAGGCTTTTCTAAACTTACTGCGTTAGATTGTCAACTTGCAGTTTAATTTGGCCCGCTAATCAAGGTCTGGAGTATTTATTAGAGAGCGGATGGCTTCTAAAAGAACTGCGTTTTCAGAGTCACTACCGACAGAGATTCGGAGATTGTCCTTGAGTCCATCTTGATCAAAATAGCGCACAAGAATATTACGCTGTTTGAGGCCTTCGTATAGGTCTTTCGCGCTAATCGGACTCGGGACTTGGCAGAATACAAAATTTGATTGGCTGGGTACCGTGTTTAATCCTATTTGTTTTAAACCATCGGTCAAAGATGCTCTTGACTTGCGCACCCGATCCCACGTTCCGCGTGCATAGTCGACTGATTCTAGGGCAGCTGTGGCCAGTCGCTGAGCCACAGTATCTGTGTTGTAGCTGTCGCGGGTTTTATAGATCATGGGCTTGAGGAGGGATTGCGCGCCTATTCCATAACCAAACCGCAAACCGGCCAATGAGTATCCTTTAGAAAGCGAGCGGAGTATTAGTACGTTTTCCTTGGATTTGATGAGTGGCACAGAATTGTATTGAAATTTAGGGTCTACAAAATCAACATAGGCTTCATCAATAACCAGGATACCCTGGAAGCTATCAGCTAGCTGTGAAAGGTAATTTGCTTCCAGCAGCCTGCCAGTTGGGGCATGAGGATTTACGAGGATACACATTTTGGCACCGCTACTGTTCAGGTAAGCCTCAAAATCTGATGGCATGGACCAGTCATGCTGCAAAGGGACTTCAATAAGTACGCAACCTTGAACATCGGTTAATACTGGGTATAAGGAATAAGATGGTTGGGTGACCACAATTTTTTCGTCGGCATCTACAAAAGTTGTTATGGCCAGCCTGAGTAATTCATCCCCTCCTTTGGTCGGTATGATGTTTTCTTCGGTGACGTTATTGAGTTTTGCAGCTGCTTTCCGAAACGAGTCTGCCAGAGGGGGAGGGTAGCGCCGCAGGCTTTCCGTATCTAAATTTTTCAGTGCAGCCGCCACCGCTGGGCTGGCAGGGTAAGGATTCTCGTTAGTATTGAGCTTAATGACATCAGGCCCCTCTATCTGTTCACCAGGTTTGTAGCCCTTCATATTCTTTATATTAGATCGTTCGAAGCTCATGATAGCCTTGTATTTCCGGTTTTTATGCTCGTTCAAAAAGTGCTGCAGGGTATAGCTAAAATGGCTAAGCAGCAAGCTGACATGAGATATCACTCAGCAGGATTGTCTGGTAAGTAGGTTTGCAGACGTTTCTTCCAGCCTGGCATCCAGCGCTGTTCCTCCCGGTTGGGTGGCGCGTTCATTACTCGGAGTTCCAGCACG
>JAKUTG010000207.1:0-4196 GCA_022447905.1 Pseudomonadales bacterium
TCCAGCGGGGTTTTCGAGTCTCAAGGCGTCAGGATTCCAATTGAGGGAACCACCGCGGAAGGCAAGACAGTACTTGGGTATCGCCCTGAATACGCAGAAGTTGTGGATTCTGGTAAAGGGCAATTTAATGCCAAAGTTTTTACGACGGAGCTTGCAGGAGATCATTCATTGGTCACAATGATGTTGGGAGAAATAAGCATCACTGTGAAGATGCCCACCGGATATGAAGCAGCCTATGACAGTGAAGTGGCCGTTCGTTTTCCTGCAGAGAATGGCTATCTGTTTGACGAGACATCGGGCAAAAGAATTAAAGGCAGGTTGATTCTCGACTCATAGGATCTATTCTAAATTAGCCCCCGGGGATGAAAAGCATTTTCGCTGCGACACAGTGCGATCTAGTTTTTCTCTCCCAAGTTATCTTGGGTTATTCGTATGAATTGCAAACATCATCCTATTTTTTGTAGGATAGAAATGACTGCTTTCTTCAAAACTTGAAATGTATAAATGCGGGATAGTGGGTGTTGGGCCTAACCGGTCTCGAGAACACGCCGATGCTTATAAGCATATTAAGAGCGGGAAGTTAGCTTGCGCCTCTGCCCGAAGTGCAGATCGTTTACAAGCATTCGGAGAGCAGTTCGGTATCAATTCCCTTTATAAGGACTATCGGGAAATGTTTGCGCGTGAAAAACCAGACCTCGTGCACCTAAATACACCGCCTAACATTCGGTTGGAAGTCCTGGAAGCTGCAGAGTCAGCCGGTGTATCCGCGGTGATTATGGAAAAGCCGCTCGCGATACAAGGGGAAGACTATTTGGCAATTAAAGAATTTTGCCAAGGCAGCAAGGTCAAGGTCGCAATTAATCATCAGCTTCATTTTCACCCCCGTCGTTTTGAGCTACAAAAAATTGTCGAGGATGGCAATCTGGGAGAGATACGCTTTATAACCGCCGGCTGTGGTATGAATCTTGCATTTCAGGGCACTCACGCGCTTCAAGCAATTGGCGCATTCCATCCAAAGGGTAAACCTCAGCGTGTGTTTGGGCAGATTTCGGGTGCAGGAAGTGAGACGCATCGAGTCGATGTTTGTGGGACGTTTCCAACGATGGTTGTGGGAAATCTAGAAGATACGCCTCAGAAGCATTTTGCGCCTGGATGCGCCCAAGCCATCATCGATTTTGATGATGGCGTACAAGCCTTGCTGCAATCGGGGGAAATTTCGCCTAAAGTTGGTCGAGAGGCTATCAATACCCATAAGTATGTCACTGTATATGGATCGAAAGGGCATGTGCGTTGGACGATGTGGTCTTGGGAGGTTTTGGTAGATGGTAAATCGCAGGGGGGAACTCACGAGTATTGGGATGAAGATATTCTAGGCCAAGCTAGAATGACAGAGGCGATGCTCGATTGGATAGGAGACGACAGAGCAGTTCATCCGTTATGTTTCGATCGTGCTCATCTGGACTTTAATATTATTTTGGCGATATATATGAGTGGTCTTCAAAATCGGATGGTAGATCTACCGGTTGAGCCAGAGCTGAATTTGATTAATAAGATGCGTGCCGCGTTAAGTTGAAAGCGACTTAGAGTTGTGGGCTCGGTTTTACCACTGATTTCTTTACGCCACTCTGAAAACGCCTCAAATAAGAATTATCTGTCACTGAGTATTGGACAGAATGTTTCGCAGTAACCATTGGTTGAGTTGGGGTTAATAAGAACTGATTATTGACATCTTATTTCCAGTAATCCGATCGAATCATATTATTGACCATAAATGAAAATTGTCGACAGCCATCAGCATTTTTGGGATCTCTCTCGGTTCAATTATGAGTGGATGGGCGCGGAGTCTCCTTTACGAGTTAATCGATCGCCAAGCGAGTTGAGATCGCTCATCAATGCCGCTAATGTTGAATACACCGTGTTGATTCAAGCCCATTCGTCAATAGAAGAAACTCGCTGGTTGCTTGAGATTGCAAACGAGCAGAATTTTGTTTTGGGTGTGACTGGATGGGTGGATTTGACTGACCCTAAGGTCGGAAATGTCCTCGACCGCCTGCAGGAAAATAAGTACCTAAAAGGTGTCCGACATATATGGGAAGACGAGTCGGATCCGTCCTGGCTATTTACTTCCGGCGCAGTCGAAGGACTAAAGGAAGTGCAGCGGAGAGACTTGATCTATGAATTTCTAGTTCGCCCTCCCAATCTTAAATACATTCCAAGAATAATGGAACAAGTCCCAGATCTTCGGGCGGTTGTCGATCATATTGCTAAGCCCGCTATCTCGGAGAAAAAAAGAGAACCTTGGTTATCGGATTTGGGGGAGGTAGCAAAGTGCGGCGATTTGTTTTGTAAGATATCAGGAATGGTGACAGAGGCCGATCATTTCAATTGGAGCGTAGATGAATTAAAGCCCTATGTTGACGATGTGTTGGGGTTATTCGATTACGACCGACTTATGTTCGGAACTGATTGGCCCGTCTGCACACTTGCTGCAAGTTACGAATCTGTAGTGCAAGTAGGCCAAACACTTCTCAATGATGTTCCCGAGGAAGGTAAGGCATTGATACTGCGTGACACAGCAATCGACTTTTATCGTCTGGATGTTCCTAAAGAGATTGGGTCATAGTATTTGACCCTCGACGCCAATAGCTCCCTTTGTCATCAAAAAATCGGCATAAGCTCGACGCTCGCCTGTCACAATTACAACAAAAGCATTCCGAGCTCTGTCATAAAACTCATGCCTTTCTAAGGACTGAAGAGGCCAGTCTCGGTCGGAATATTGCCTCATAGCACTTCGAAATTCTTCATGAACTTCTAAGGTTCGTTCGGGTTGATCTACAACTTGCATATGGTGGGTGGGTGCTGCCACAAAACTGTCAAGCGGAAACACAGAAAATATTGCTTTTGCTGCGACGATGATGTCAGTGCCATCAAGTCTAATTGGCGAACCCATCGCCGTATCTGCGGCCACTGACTCTGCTGGAAAGTTTACGTCTACAAGGGCCAATTCATCGCCATGACCCATAGACCTAAGAGCGTACAGCAGCTCGCCATTTAGCAATGGATCAATATTTATTAACATAGATTTTCTCCACCCTGCAGGTAATTTAAATTATTGTTCTCATCTTAGAGTTCGTTTTTCCACGGTGGGTCTGCCCCGGGCCGTGAACAGGTGATTGCTGCGGCACGAGTTCCCAAATGGAGGCAATTCTCAAGATCGCTGACAGTAAGAGTTTGTATAGATACCGAAGAAAGTTTTCCCAACCTGCTTAACTGAGTAAGCATGCCAGCATGAAAACTGTCGCCCGCTCCAATACTGTCTTTGACATCTATGCGTTCCGATTCCGAAAAGACTTCATGCTGGTTGGTGATACCCCAGGCACCAGTTCCACCGTCGGTAAGGAATACGACCGAGACGCCGTGCCCCAAACACATTTGGGAGAATTCTCTCCAACTTTTTGATGGGAAAAGCCAAGCGAGATCCGAAAGGCTAACTTTTACAATGTCAGCGCATTCAAGAAATACGGTAAATCGACTGCGAAATGTTTCTGGATCCGAAATTAACGAAGGGCGGATATTCGGGTCCAGCGTGATCAACCGATTACCTGATTCTTTCTGCATGAAATTTATTAACGTAGTAGCTATTGGTTCGGTTGCGAGCGCAGTAGAACCAAATAACAATGCTTCGACAGAAGAAGGAAATGAACGAGGGATATCATCTGGTCGCAACAAGGTCGCTGCTGTGTCATCCATATAAAATTGATAACTTGTTTCTTTCTCTTTCGTTTCTGGAGAAACGAACGCTAGACTGGTTGGCGCTTGACTCCGAAAAATATAGGCTGGGTCAACACTATTTTTCTTCAGATAAGAGATAAGCATTTCGCCAAAAAAGTCAGTTGATATCGCCCCCAAAAATCCAGTGTGGATACCCAGTCGACCTAAAGCAATTGCGGTATTAAAAGGCGAGCCACCAGGAACAGGCCTGAATACCGTCGCTCCGCTGGCGTCTTCTTTCGGTATAAGATCAATTAGGGATTCGCCGAAACAAAGTATCATCAATGGGTTTCCACAATACGGAATGTGACATGGAAAAAGAAGTATATCGTGTGGCGTCGCCGAGAGAACCAACAAAAGTACATTAATGATTGTGAAGACACCAACAAACCTTGCAAGTCATTTTCATGTTGCAGTTGGGCAGA
>JAKUTG010000208.1:0-4196 GCA_022447905.1 Pseudomonadales bacterium
TGAGATTCTCAAAGGTTTTGGGATTAGTTTGCATGGCACCATACTTTTACATATCGGGATGGTATAAATTGAATACTAAGAATTTTTTTATTGTTGTTCTGATGACTTTCCTGTTAGCAGGCTGTTCTGGTGAGGAAAGTAATGATGGAAAGTTAAGTGAAGTTACAAGCAAGCCCGTTAATGCTTCTCCAGCAATCGATATCGTCGATTCAAATACGGAAACTGTTAGATTGAACCTGTGGTTTGATCAAAAATTCGAAGAGCAACTGGATTTCAGCCCTGAGTTTCGCACACGCTTGGGTGATAAAACTGATTATGACCGTTTCAATGATTACACCGCAGCGCAACAAGACAAAGTTCTGCAATGGCGCCGCGATAGTGTCGCTGAGCTAGAATCAGAATTTGACTATAGTGTATTAACTGAAGACGGCAAACTCAGTTGGGATATGTGGGTCTTTTCTCTCGATCAGGCCGAACGTGGAGTGGCATTTCGTAATCATGGCTACATATTTGGCCGCGGTGGCCCTCATACTCGATTTCCTACTTTTCTGATTAATTATCACCGTGTCGACAACAAGCAAGACTTGGATGCGTACCTCTCGAGGCTACGAGATATAGATCGTGCCATTGGTGAATTACTGGATCGCGCCAAAGTAACTTCTGCGTCCGGTGTAAGGCAACCAGGCTTTGCCTATGAATTTGCAGTAACAGAGATCGGCAGAGTTACGTCAGGTGTCCCTTTTAATAATAATGACACAACTCCGAATTCGGCTTTATGGGCTGACATAAAGGGGAAAATAGACAACTTACTTGCCACAGACCTGATCGCCGAAGAAGAAGCTCAATCTTATTATCAAGCCGCTCGTGATATTTTGTCCGGAGAAGTATTGGCTGCGTACAACAAGGTATTGGCCTGGCTGGAAGAGGATAAGCAGTTTTCTTCTTCCGAACCGCAAGGGGTTTGGGCATTACCCAATGGTGAGGATTTCTATAATTATCGTCTTTCCTTAATGACCACCTTGGACTATAACGCAGAAGAGATTCATGAAATCGGCCTCTCTGAAGTAGCCCGTCTGCGCGGTGAAATGGAGAAAATCAAAACCGCGGTTGGTTTTGAAGATGATCTGCAGGAATTCTTTTCCTTCATGCGTGAAAGTGAGCAATTTTACTATTCAAATGACGATGATGGGCGATCTGCGTATCTTGAGAATAATTATGCTTACTTAGATTTTATCAATGCAAAAATACCTGAATATTTCGGACGCTTGCCAAAGGCTGATCTCGAGATACGTCGTGTTGAATCTTACAGAGAACAACCTGGTGCTGCGCAACATTATATGTCTGGCACGCCGGACGGCTCTAGACCAGGTGTGTATTACTCCCACATGATAGACATGGCAAATCTACCCATCTACCAAATAGAAGATGTGCTCTATCATGAAGGCATTCCGGGGCACCATATGCAGATATCAATTCAGCAAGAATTAACTGACGTGCCGCGATTCAGAACCCAATATCGAACGACTGCTTATACCGAAGGATGGGGGCTCTATGCCGAATGGTTAGCCAAGGAGATGGGTGGATTCGAAGATCCATACTCAGATTTCGGCCGTCTAAGCGGAGAAATGTGGAGGGCCATCCGACTGGTAGTAGATACAGGTATTCATGCAAAGCGGTGGAGTCTTGATCAGGCAGT
Source organism: Pseudomonadales bacterium (assembly GCA_022447905.1). GTDB lineage: Bacteria > Pseudomonadota > Gammaproteobacteria > Pseudomonadales > Pseudohongiellaceae > UBA9145. The sequence goes on from JAKUTG010000208.1 coordinate 1,697, forward strand.
CGATTTTTTTCAGCAAAATTCTTCGCAACCGGAAGGCACCATACTTTCCGAAATTCAACGTTATTTCGCAGGGCCCGGACAGGCTACTGCGTACAAGATGGGAATGATCAAATTTCAGGAATTTCGACAACTTGCGGAAGAACAAATGGATGACTCATTCAATATTCGCGAGTTTCATGACGTTGTGCTGGAAGCCGGTGCTTTGCCAATGCCAATGGTGGAAGCTAGAGTGCAAAGGTGGATAGCAGACAAACTCAGTGGCGGACTGTAGTAATGCGAACCCTTAACCCTGTTAATTACGCACTATCAGTAGTATCAAAAGTATCAATGGTCTTAGTAATCGGGTTTGCGGTGCTAAGTAGCCGGGCTAGTAGAGAAGAATTATTACAGGTTAGCGACCTTCCAGCCGGTTATCATTCCATCGGCGAGCTTGCGGGGCGGGGCACATTCTATGCTTCTGGCGAGAGATTCTCGTTCCGTGTCGATGACGGCAACCATTACCATGGCTATGCTGGCCCAGGGGTGTGGGCACAAGAAGCGAAGGTAGTGCGAACGCAGGGGATTGTCTACGGCATCGACGACGGTGCCATAGTCTCCGCCGGCTATCTCATCCGCCAAGTGGATCTCTTTTCCGGAAAGAGTTTTCACGGCTTGACCTTGCGCGAAGTAGATTTGCCCGTCGCCTACTCTATGACGATAGACCTGATCGCAGGCGAGACCGAAGACTCGAATCAGTATCTCTGGCTGTGGCACTTCACACCCACTAGCGATATCGTGCCTTTGATGTTGTCGACCGGGCAACTGCCCTTGGCCACAAGCCTGCCTAGCGAGTACGAAGTGTTCGCCTGCGACCACCTTCCTGAGACCCGTTTCTGTCCAGGCATGGGACGTCATTTTATCGCTCTTTCAGATCCAGTAACAGACGGAACCTACAGTCGCCAACCGACCACAACTGGGGATGACGGAGTCATATATGGCGAGGCAGCTGGCAAGCTCATTTTTATCGAATATGCCTTCAGTCAGCAGGATTTAGTGGACAGCGTTTCTTGGTCCGCTGAGATACCACTGAGCGGTATCCCCATTCCTCCGATCGACAATGTCCACGTGTTGCATTTCGGAACTGACGGGTCAACCAGAGGAAGCTATACTGTGCACATGTACTTCCTTCCCGAAGAAATCTACTTGGCTTGGGAGTCGGAACCTTTGACGCTGTAGCTCGTTAATCCAAGATCATTCAAGAATTTCCACTTGGTCGTGTAATGGGTACCAAAACTCTGAAATACATCATTCACAATGCCCAAACATTGCGCCGAGCTTTTCGGAAGACTTTCCAGTTTCACTATTTGGTTCCATATTGGGCTATGGCATACAATCCTGGGCGAACAGCTAGGTATTTTAGAGAGTTATGACAATGAAGCTCCTTAACTCAACGACTATCTCCGCCTTGGTGATACCGTTCAGTCTTATAATAACCGCTGCTGCCTTCGCACAAGCTGATGCTTATTCCGGTGTTACGGATTCTATGGTGTCGTTCTTGGAGAACTGTGCAGTGTGTCATGGTGAAAACCTGGAAGGTGCAGCGCAGGGAACTCCACTGCGGGGAGAGTTGAAACATGGCGACTCTATGACAGCACTTACCGCGGGTATCAGCAGAGGGTATGAAGCATCGGGCATGCCTGCTTGGAGCAAAGTTTTCAGTTCTGCAAAAATCCGAAATATTGCCATGTACATTCTGGAGACTCGTGCCAACGTTAACTATGTAACATCAAATTTCGACTTACCACTTTTATTGCCTGGCGGTGAGATAGAAAGTGAATTACATAATTTCCGGCTGGAAACGGTTATTGAGGAATTGGACCCGCTCCCCTTTTCAATAGAACCACTGCCCGATGGGCGTCTGTTGCTCACTGAGAAAACAAAAGGCGTTCGCATAATTGACATAAGCGGAGAAAAGTCGGGTTTAATTAACGGAACACCTCGAGTCTATGACGATATTTATCGTCTTGCTACACGTTTGGATATTGAAAGAGGAATGGGATGGCTATTTGATATTGTGCTGCATCCCGACTATGAAGAGAACGGATGGATTTATCTTTACTTCGGTGACCGCTGTAATGATTGTAATGTCATTAGTAGAGAAACTGGGCGCGCAGTTTCCATGAATAAGCTGGTGCGAGGAAAAATTGAAGGAGAAGAATGGGTTGAAGAAGAAACAATCTGGCAAGCCGAAATGGAACACTATGGCACAGCAGGCGATGTCGGTGCCGGTGGCCGTGTCACCTTCGATAACTTCGGGCATGTTTATTTCAGTGTTGGGATGAAAGGGGGTAGCAACAACCGCGGCATTCAGGATCTGTCTACGCCCTATGGTAAGGTTCATCGAGTCAATGATGATGGCAGTATACCTTTGGACAAACCATTTGCTGATCGGGATGATGTCTATCGTAGTATTTACACCTATTGTCATCGTAGCCCCCAAGGAATGGAATTATATAACTTA
>JAKUTG010000209.1:0-4175 GCA_022447905.1 Pseudomonadales bacterium
TATGTGCTTCGCGACATGCAGCTGCCAGAAGGTGGCTTTTTCTCTGCTACCGATGCCGATAGCGAGGGCGCAGAAGGCATATTCTTTCTATGGACAATAGCTGAGCTTGAAGAAGTGCTGGATAAAGAAGAATTCGAGCTATCCCTCTTTGTATTTGACGTAACAGAGCGAGGTAATTTCGAAAAATCTAATATTCTTAACCTTTCAAAACCTCATTTAGGACAAAGAGCCGCCCGGGCGACGGATTTTATTGAAAGGCTCGATATCATTCTTGAAAAACTTTACTCGGCCAGGGAACGACGTATCCACCCCTTTAGGGATGACAAACTCATCGTCAGCTGGACGGGTGCAATGATTTCAACTCTTGCCCAGGCAGGGTTCTATTACATGAATCGCGAATGGACAGATGCAGCAGAGAGAGCCACACAAATGGTTTATGAGCACAACGTTAGGCGCGACGGAAGGCTCAATCGTGTATATCTTAACGGGGCCACATCAATCGGAGGGCAGCTTGAAGATTTCGCTAACTTTATCCAAGCTCTGCTCATTCTCTTCAGTGTGACTGGCAAGCAACAATATCTCTCGCAAGCAGTCAGTTTAATGGATACAACAGTCCAAGAATTTTGGGATGACAAGGAAGGTAGTTTCTTCCTAAGCCCTCACGATCAGGCCGGTCCTCAGCTTACTAGGTCTCGCAATGCCAGCGATGGTGCAACGATTTCCGCAATAGCCACAACATTGGATTGTCTGTTGCGGCTTCTGCGATGCAGTGCCTTGTGCGACGATACACATAATGAGCTTTATTATAGGCAGTACATAGATACTTGCCTGGCTTCATTGACCGGGCAAATTAATGAAAACTCCATGAGCCACACCAGTCTATTGAGAGTGATTGATGGGTATAAATCCGGCTGTACCGATCCAATTCAATATGTAGGCAACGGTCTAGCGAAAATCGTAACACGAAAAATTTCCTGCGCTTCAGAAGGCAAAATCGCCGTGGAAATCACCGCTTATCTCGAAGACGGGTGGCATATTACCGCTGCCGGGCTACCAACCGGCAGTTATGTGGCATTAAAATTCAAAATGGCCGAAAAGGAGCTTTGCTGGGAGGTGCATGAGGTGACTTATCCTTCAGGAACGGTCAGCTTAATGTTAAACCAAGATAAAGTAGAGATTTATGAAAATAACTTCACAGTCTCCGCAATTCTTGTGCGTACAGAAAAGCCAGAGGATGTGTTGTCATCTAGTGTGAGCTTTGAATTGACGCTGCAGCTTTGTGATAAAAATAATTGTCTGCTACCTGAAACCCTGCAATTCGTAATCTAGTCGGTAAAGCTCACTTTTTCGAAATCAAAGGCCAGGGACGTTTGGAGTTGGTCACGTGCTGTGGCTCGTTCATTTTCTGTTTTCCCGAATACTGATTCGAAAAAACTTAACACGGCTATCTGGGTAATCAATTGTTGTTGGCCAGGATGGGAAGCTTCTAGAGCAGGCATTTTTTCACAGACATCAGGGGCTTCGGGATTAGCAACTACGCCTTCTGCCTCGGTGCCTAGGGCCAGAAACATATCATCTGGATTTTGATCAAGCACCGCAAGGATCGCTTGACAGCCGATGTTGTCAGGGTTATTCATGAAACGAAATAAGGGATCAGAAAGACCGATGAAACCCAGATGTGAACCACCTTCAATAGTTATCAATATGCCGTTTTCAATTCGTTCTGGAATAATCGCCGCATTGTATTTATGGTCGATAAGTGCGTCGGAAGTACCCGCTATCATCAGGAATGGAATATCCGAGGTTGTATAGAAATACTCCGTAAACATGGCGCTTGGACCTGCTATAGACACAGCCGCTTTTATACGAGGGTCCCGCCAACGTGGGTGGTAAGTCGTTAGTGTCGTCGTCAATCCGCCTAATGATAGCCCGGTAAGACCGATGCGATTGATATCAATAAGCCCTTCAAAAGGTTTTTCGTTACCTTCTAGGGCAATGACTGAATCTATTAAAAAGGAAACGTCTGCCGGTTGATTCACCACGTCTGTCGCATTGGCGCCGCCCGGTGTGCCTCCATTAGTGAGTGGATAGTCAGTCGCTGCAATTATGTAACCATGACTGGCAAGATTCTCCAGCATGTAAGTCATTTCTGTGCGACTGGACATGATACCGTGGCTATGAATGATAAGAGGGTGAGAGCCTCCCGTGTTTTCTGGATACCACACTGTAGTGGGAAAAGTCCTGTTGGAACTGCCAGGGTTACCTCGATTATCGTCCGTGGGCCTAGTTTCATCGACAAATATAAACTCGTTCTGACCCACGGGAAGTGGTCCAGGTCCAAGCCAATTGGCGCTTGCGGAGGTCACGGCGGGCAGCTGGGGACCCGTCGCCAAATAGATGACTAGAACTAGCATTCCTAGAGTTATGGTTAGGCCTGCCAATCCTTTTAGAATTCTTCGCAAGGTGAAAATCTCCCGCAATGGTCAACTAAGAACATCTAGTGTTATAGGGCTTCAGCAACATAAAGTAAAAGATAGCCGCCACCAGATTAAATGAAGGTATAGCTATTAGTAAAGATTGTTGAATACCACTACCACCCCCAAAAAAAGAATCATTCAGTAGCGCCACTATCGGTGAGCCAAATGCCAAGCCGATTAGGCTTATAACGAGGAGGTAAAAAGCAGATAGCGTACCTCTCATTCGGTTAGGAGTAGTCTCTTGTAACATTGCAGCAGCAGCAGCGATAGGCGCCACCATAAAGCTATAACTCAAGGCAAAAAATACAAGCGCATTAAAAGCATTTTCTTCAGTAGCGAAGAGTGTGGCGAACGGTATGGACAATATGGCACAAATTAGACAAAAAATAGCTTTTCCTCCTACAAAGCGGATGGAAAATCTGTCACTTAACCAACCTCCTACTATCAAACCCAGTGAGCCTCCAAGGATCAAGGCAATGCCAATATTAAAGCCAGCTTCGCTCAGCGACCAGCCATGTATCCTCATAAAATAGACTGCAACCCACGAGTTAATTCCTACCAATCCAAGATTACTGCACCCCACAGCTAGATGATGAGGTAAATAAAAATCCAGATTTTTTACGAAAAAGTTCTTCACTTCTTGAATTGGAATCGAGTTATTACCATGAAAACTTGATTTTTCTTGAATGATCATTCTGTCGGGTTCTCTTATGAGAGAAGTAAGCATAGCTATGAGCAAACCAGGCAGGCCGACCAGAATAAAAACCCACTGCCACCCCGAGAGAAAATCAACACCATATAATGATATGTTGCCTTGGCTCTCTCCGGTAACGAATGAAAAAATTGTGCCACCTATTATCAATGCTAGACCCGCTCCCACAGCGGTGCCCATGTTAAAGACACCCATCGCAAAACCTAATTTTTTCGGAGGGAAACTATCTGCCAGTATCGAGTAAGCAGCCGGTGCTAGAGATGCTTCGCCAACACCGACCCCAATCCTTGCCAGAAAAAGTTGCCCATAATTTTGGGCTAATCCACACATGGCAGTCATCAAGCTCCAGAGTGTTATGCCCACTGTAATTATTTTCTTCCTTGACCAGATATCTACCAATCTGCCTATCGGTATAGCTACCAAACAATAGAAAATTACAAAAGAGGGGCCCAGCAACAGGCTTACCTGGGTATCCGAGATCTGAAAATCTGCTTTAATAGGCTCTACAAGTAAATTGATTATCTGTCTGTCTACAAAAGATGATATATACGCCAGGAACAGAATGCTCAAGGTTGACCACGCGACCACAGGTGCCGGGAAATTCGATTCTGCTTTTTCTTGCATAACGATTCCTGTCGAATAGTTAAACGGGTTTTCACCGAAGTTTCGGTGAGTTTTCGCTGTGTGATCATACTACAATAGGGCTGGCAGACCTCTCCTTGAACATTAATTGATTAGGTTGGCCATATTTAAAAAAGAGGCATACTGCATACATGAAAAAGATAACAATCGTTTCCCAGGCCTGGGCCTGGTCGTTCTTGTTCCCGTAATCGTGGTTATTACTCTTTGGTTAGATGCCCGCAATGATGATGGCCCTTGCCGGTTTACCCGATCTTCCTGTTGTGGTAATTCCCGGTGGTTCCACTCTTGCGGTCCGAGAGGGAGAAGACACGGGTATGATTCAATCAATCGCTGCTCGCTTCTCC
>JAKUTG010000021.1:0-17919 GCA_022447905.1 Pseudomonadales bacterium
ATAAAGCATTCATTATGACTGGGCAAGTACTTCTAACAATTATGTGAGCGATATCAAAAATTACTAAAGGTTCGGTAAAAATAGCGTTAAACTCTTTGACAATTTAATCTAAGGTGGGTATTCACTAAGTAATGAATTAAATAGAATTCTTGTATCCATGTATTGATGGCACGTACAGAATTTTACTATTGGAGATAAGAATGATTCATTTACCAAAAGTCGATTACACCAGTTAGTTGTTATTAAAACCCGTGTGCATTCTCATCTAACTCTTAAAACATTCGATTTTGTCTTTCTTAGAGCATAGTCATCCGACCATAAAACGTGTCATTGCATTCACGCTAACCTATCCAATTTGGTTCTTTAGAACACCGCAGGTCTGATAGCGCTGCAATGGACGTGGGTAATATTGGTGGTGAAAAAGAAAAACATGATGGTTTGTGATTTAGGGGTTGTCCCAATCAGGGGTGCGTGGCAAAAAATATATAAGGTATAATCGCCGGTTTTTAACTGTTTGGACTCTAATTCGCGTACTAGTTTAGAAACGGAGGATTAGTGTCTCGGTAAAATATTAGCGATGCCTATCTACGAGTATCAGTGCAACAATTGCAATCACAAAATTGAAGTCCTGCAGAAAATCAGCGACGATCCATTGGCAGAATGCCCATCCTGCCGCCAACAAAAACTCAAAAAACTTGTGTCGGCGGCTAGCTTTCGACTCAAGGGCAGCGGTTGGTACGAGACTGATTTCAAGACTGGAGGGAAGAAACAATTGGCGGAATCGGATTCGGCCGCTGATTCCAATGCGAATTCCAGTACTGACACCGATAAACCTAAGCCAGATACCGCTGTAGCCAAATCTGAACCTGTCAAATCAGATACAACTGAGAAGAAAACAGCGAAAGAGAGCAAAAAGGATATTAACAAGCGCGAAAATAAAACGGGTAAATCTGGCTCTAAGGCAGTAGATGTCTAAAAACGATACAAGGTGGACAGAAGTCGCTGCTGCCTATTTGATATAGTTAATTGAAGGAATTTAGTATGCGCAGTCATTATTGCGGTGAATTAAACGAATCACACCTTGATCAGAACGTTTTGCTCTACGGTTGGGTGCACAGGCGTCGAGATCATGGCGGTGTGATATTTCTGGATGTGCGCGACCGCGAAGGCATCGCGCAGGTGGTTTACGACCCCGATACGGTTGAGAGTTTTGCTATTGCCGAAGACGTGCGTAATGAATTTGTCATTAAAGTTGAAGGGCGAGTACGGTTGCGTCCCGACGGAACTGTTAATCTCGATATGTCGACCGGTAAGATCGAAGTGCTTGGTAAGGAACTGGAAATACTTAATACCGCCAATACCCCGCCTATTCAGCTCGATGAACATGTCGATGTACATGAAGACCTTCGGTTACGATATCGCTATATCGATTTACGTCGTCCGGAAATGACTGAGAAGCTGCTCTTTCGAGCCAAGGTCACAAATACGGTCCGCAATTTCCTCGATAGTAATGGTTTTATCGATATCGAGACGCCAATATTGACCAAAGCTACCCCGGAGGGCGCCCGAGACTATTTAGTACCTAGTCGTACCCATCCGAATCATTTTTTCGCATTACCCCAGTCTCCTCAACTCTTCAAACAGATTCTGATGGCTTCGGGCATGGATCGTTATTATCAAATAGCCAAATGTTTCCGCGATGAAGATCTGCGGGCCGATCGCCAGCCTGAATTTACGCAGATTGATGTGGAAACTTCTTTCATGGATGAGAAGGAGATCATGCAAATTATGGAAGAGATGATAAACCACGTGTTCAAGGTGCACATGGATGTGGAATTCGATTCTTTTCCGCAATTGAGTCATGAAGAAGCAATGCGGCGTTACGGTTCAGATAAGCCGGACTTACGTATCGATCTTGAGCTTGTGGATATAGCCGATCTCATGGAGGCCGTGGATTTTAAGATCTTCGCTGGGCCCGCTAAGGATTCTGGCAGTCGTGTCGTGGCTTTACGAGTACCTGGTGGCGCCAGCCTGAGCAGAAAGGCAATTGATGAATATACGGATTTCGTTGGTATTTATGGCGCTAAGGGGCTGGCCTGGATCAAAGTTAATGACATCGACACAGGCTTAGATGGATTGCAGTCGCCTATCATTAAGTTTCTGGGTAAAGAAGTTACTATGGCTCTAATTGAAAGACTCAATACAGAGACTGGCGACATCATCTTTTTTGGTGCAGATAAGACTAAAGTAGTTAACGAGGCACTTGGTGCTCTGCGCGTTAAGGTTGCCGAAGACCTCGAGCAGATACACGAAGGTTGGGCTCCACTGTGGATAACCGGTTTTCCCATGTTTGAGCAAGATAGTGATGGCAATCTTACTTCCTTGCATCACCCGTTTACGGCTCCTGCTAGTGACGCGGAAGGGCTAGCCAGCAACCCACTGGGGACCTTATCCCGGGCCTATGATATGGTCCTAAACGGTACAGAGCTGGGTGGTGGCTCGGTGCGCATCAATCGACCTGAGATGCAGCAAGCTGTCTTCAAGGTTTTAGGCATCGAAGACGAAGAAGCTGAGGAAAAATTTGGATTTCTGTTGAAGGCCTTAAGTTATGGCTGTCCACCCCATGGCGGAATCGCCTTTGGATTTGATCGTCTAATAATGCTGATGACCGGATCGTCATCTATTCGCGAGGTGGTCGCTTTTCCTAAAACACAGTCGGCGTCTTGCCCAATGACTGATGCGCCAGGTGAAGTATCTGTTCAACAGTTGCGTGAGTTGAATATCAGACTAAAAGAAGTTAAGTAATTTTTCTGACCGGTTGTTAGGGAACGAAAGGCTATGGCAGGTCACAGCAAATGGGCCAATATCAAGCATCGCAAAGCTGCACAAGATGCTAAACGAGGCAAAATTTTCACAAAAATTATTCGTGAACTAACGGTGGCCGGCAAGCTCGGCGGCGGCAACATTACTGACAATCCCCGCCTGCGAGCAGTGGTTGATAAGGCACTCAGTGCTAATATGACTCGAGACACTATCGATCGAGCGATTGCTAAAGGTGCTGGAACTGCGGAAAGTGATAATCTTGAGGAACTGGTATACGAAGGTTACGGACCTTTCGGTGTGGCCATCTTGTGTGAAACGCTTACGGACAATAAGAATAGGACGGTGGCGGAAGTGCGTCACGGATTCAGTAAGTTCGGTGGCAGCCTAGGTACTAGCGGTTCGGTTGCCTATTTGTTTGAGAAGACGGGGTTGATCACTTTTCCTACCGAGAGCAATGAAGAGCGGATTATAGAGCTCGCTCTTGAATCGGGTGCTCATGATGTGTTGAACAACGAAGATGGCAGCATTGATGTGTTAACAACGCTTGAAAATTTTGGAATCGTACAAGATGGTCTGAAAGCCGGTGGGCTGGAGGTGGTCAGGGTCGAGGTTACAATGCTGGCTTCTACAGAGGTAGACCTTGGGCTGAATGACGCGCGAATTCTGCTACAGCTGCTTGAGCATTTGGAAGACTTAGAAGATGTGCAGAATGTATATTCAAATGCGAATATTTCTGAAGAGGTCGCCGCGCAACTCTGAGGAATGTACTTTCCGAAGGTAGCCTCGAGTTAGCTAGCCACTAAATAACAAGGAAAGTCGATGACAGTGATTCTTGGCATTGATCCAGGTTCGAGAGTGACCGGATACGGTCTCATTGATACTGCCGGCAACAAACTTGAACACGTTCACTGCGGCTGTATCAAGGCGCTGAACGGAACGTTTCCCGATCGCCTCAAAAAAATTCACGCTGAGCTGTTAGAAGTTATTGACCTACACGCTCCTCATCAGGCAGCGATCGAACAAGTGTTTGTAGGTCGCAACGCTTCCTCGGCGCTCAAGCTCGGCCAGGCACGGGGGGCCGCCATGGTTGCCTGTCTATCTCATAACCTTCCTATCGAGGAATATTCTGCGCGTCAGGTTAAGCAAGCGGTAGCAGGAACAGGCTCGGCCGCGAAGAATCAGGTGCAGTATATGGTTAAAGCGCTGCTCAGAATAAGTGATAACATAGACGAAGATGCCGCTGATGCATTGGCGATAGCTATTTGTCATGCTAATACACAAAATAGCCTGATCCGGATGGCGGGCTCCAAGCCTTACAGCAAAAAGCACGTACGCAGCTAAATCGGTCAGTAGTGCGACTGACATAGGAGAAGCATCTTTGATTGGCCAAATACGTGGCATCTTGATTGAAAAGAAACCGCCAGAAATTCTCGTGGACGTCAGTGGTATCACTTATGAAATACAAGTTCCTATGAGCACCTTGTACCAGCTACCGGAGGTTGGCCAAGAATTGGCACTGCACACCCATTTCGTTGTGCGGGACGACGCCCAGTTGCTTTACGGGTTTTTTGACGCTAAGGATAAGGCTATGTTCCGCTCCTTGATTCGAATTAACGGGGTGGGTCCAAAGATGGCTTTAGCAATTTTGTCAGGTATGGAGGTTGATGAGTTTGTTCGTGTTATCCGTAACAATGATGTCAGCACCATGGTCAATATGCCCGGCATCGGCAAAAAAACCGCTGAACGCTTAATTATGGAAATGCGTGACCGATTGAGCGAATGGGAAACCACTGAAGGCTCCGCTTTTATCTCTGGCTCCGAGGGCCTTGCTCTACCTATAAAGGCTTTCTCGAAAGATGCTGAAATGGCCTTAATAAGTCTAGGATATAAACCTCAACAAGCGGCGCGGGCCATTGCCCAAGTGTTGAAAGAGAATCTCGAGATCACTGATAGTGAGGAACTTATTCGACTGTCGCTAAAGGGTATGGTCTGACATGCAAGAAGATCGCCTAATCTCTTCTCATGAGCAGGACCTCGAAGATTCCCAAGATCGAGCAATCCGGCCTATCTACCTGAAAGATTACGTGGGTCAGCAAGAAGTTAAAAAGCAGATGGACATCTTTATTAAAGCGGCGCGTAATCGTAATGAGCCGCTTGATCACACGCTACTGTTTGGCCCGCCAGGTCTAGGTAAAACCACACTAGCTCATATCATTGCTCACGAGCTTGACGTATCCATAAAAAACACGTCCGGTCCGGTCTTCGAAAAGGCAGGTGACCTTGCTGCTATGCTGACCAACCTGGAATCGGGAGATGTGCTCTTTATTGACGAAATTCACAGACTGAACCCTGCTATAGAGGAGAAACTATACCCCGCCATGGAGGACTATCAATTTGATATGATGATCGGGGACGGGCCGGCTGCGCGATCCATCAAGATGGATTTACCGCCTTTCACTCTGGTAGGAGCAACCACAAGAGCCGGTTTGCTCACCTCGCCGCTACGGGACCGGTTCGGTATTATCCAACGCCTAGAGTTTTACTCTGTCAAAGAGCTGAGTCAAATTATCATGCGTTCAGCAAAGATTCTGGGAACTAAGATCGATGAATTCGGGGCTGAGGAAATCGCAAAGCGCTCAAGGGGAACCCCCAGAATTGCTAATCGTCTGTTGCGACGAGTGCGTGACTATTCCGAGGTTAAAGAAGACGGTACGGTCAATCTCGAATCCGCAGGCAATGCATTGGACATGTTGAAAATCGACAAGAACGGTTTCGATCACATGGATCGAAGACTATTAATGACAATGATTGAGAAGTTCGAAGGAGGGCCTGTAGGAGTTGGTAGTCTTGCCGCAGCAATAACCGAAGAGCGTGATACCATTGAAGATGTTCTAGAGCCATACTTGATACAACAGGGGTTCATTATGAGGACGCCTCGGGGCCGCGTTGTCACCCAGCATGCATATCGCCACTTTGGGATTAAACCATCCCGTAAGATTGAGGACCTTTTTGATTCTGACTCTTAATAGTGATTGCCCCAATTCCGCCATATTTAAACAGCTTTGTGCCTGTTTTTATCTTCATGACATCAGTTTTTTGTGGGAACCTTTAATTGCGAATAAGACTACATATTGGTCGTTCGATATGTTTTAACGAAACTATTTTACAAATCGGCCGAATAAACCGTAAACCTCCGAATTTCCTACGGAAACAACTGTCGTAATCGATGATCCAGAACCCGTATTTTCTGATTTTGGAGAATGAAGCGTGAATGAGAGACTCAGTATTTTAGAATTGGTCTTAAATGCCAGTTTGGCGGTGCTATTAGTATTACTGATATTATTGCTGCTTTCGGTTGTTTCCTGGGTCATCATTGCTCAGCGCTGGCTTGTACTGTCATCGGCAAAGAAAGGTGTTCTCAGTTTCGAGCAGCGATTTTGGTCGGGTATGGACCTGAGCCAGCTCTACAGGGAAGGCAGCCAGATGCAACAGGACGACATGCAGATCGTAGGCATGGAGAATATATTTCGGGCTGGATTTAAGGAATTTATGCGTTTGCGGCAGCAAGGCACAGGTGATGGAGAATCTGTTATGGAGGGGGCGCAACGTGCCATGCGAGTAGCTTACTCAAGGGAAGAGGAGAAGTTGGAAAAACATCTGCCTTTTCTAGCTACGGTCGGATCGGTGTCACCTTATATCGGTTTGTTTGGTACAGTAATTGGCATAATGAACTCCTTTCTCGGCCTCGCAACCCAGGCCCAAGCAACCCTGCAGGTAGTTGCACCAGGTATATCTGAAGCTCTCTTTGCCACAGCGATTGGGTTGTTTGCAGCAATTCCGGCGGTAGTTGCTTATAACCGCTATTCAGCAGTGCTGGACACCGTAACAAGTAGCTATATTACTTTCTCAGACGAATTTTCAAGTATTTTGCACCGGCAGATACACAGTACGTAGATCGAGTCGGGTTTTCGGATACTCACTATGGAAATAATGGTTCGCAAAAGGCGTAAACCCATGAGCGAGATTAACGTGGTGCCTTACATTGATGTGATGCTGGTGCTGCTCATTGTTTTCATGGTCACAGCTCCTATGTTGAATCAGGGTATTGACGTTGATTTACCACAGGCAAATAACGAACCGCTGGTTATCGATGAAAATCTGGAAACCCTAGTGGTATCCGTTACTTCTAATGATGATTACTACTTGAGCATTGGTGCTACAGGAGAAGAACGACAATCGGTGTCTCTGAATACGATCGGAGAACAGGTTAGCCGCATTATGAATGCAAACCCGACCATTCAGGTGCTCATAGAAGGGGATACCGAAGCGGATTGGGGCGCCATGATTACCTTGATAACTAGGTTGCAGGAGTCGGGTGTAACCAACCCAAATTTCATTACTCAGCCTTTAAATTCGATACAGTAGCTAACTTGTATATTTAGTTCTCATGAACAATGTATTTAATAACTTAGTGATCTATAACGGCTATCCGATCTCTATAGCCGCTGCAGTCGCCTTTCATGTCATGATTCTCGTTTTGATTGTTTGGGTGCAATCGAATAATAAAATGGACAGTTTTGAGCTGATACAGCCAACCATCGTGAAAGCTTTATTTATCGATGAAAACCCCCAGGTTCGCAATCAACAAATTCTCGAACGCCAGCGAGTGGAAAGAATAGAACAACAACGAATTTTCCGGGAAGAAGAGCAGCTTCGGGAGCAGGAAGAAGTCGAACGCCAGCGTCAGGTACAAGAACAACGGGAAAGAGAACAGGCAGTTCTCCGAGACCGGGAAGAGTTGGAGCGCCAGCGCGCACAGGAGGCCCAGCGAGAGCGAGAACGGCAGGAACGCATTAGCGTAGAACAACAACGCGAACTAGCCGAAGCAGAACGTCGCCGCCAAGAGGAAGAGGTTGAACGGCAGCGTCAGGCAGAAGAAGTAGCTATCGCAGCGGCAGAGGCCGCTCGCACTGAATTTGAACTGGTTCAGAGTGCTACCGCATTGATCCAACAAGCCTTACAACAGGTGTGGAATCGCCCACCAAGCGCCCGTAATGGCATGCGTGTTATCCTGCGAATTCGCATGTTGCCAACCGGTGAGCTACTAGAAGCATCGATAACTCAAACTAGTGGTGATTTCGCCTTTGATCGCTCTGCGGAGAACGCTGTTTACAGCGCTTCTCCGTTTGCGGAATTGCAGAATTTGCCAATTAATGTGTTTAATACAAACTTCAGAACGTTATCTCTTATTTTTGAACCAGAGGACTTATTAAATTGAATACGCGTATCTATGTTTGTGTTTGTCTATTCAGTATTCTTTCTTTATCGGCTCGGGCCGAGCTTAGTATTCAGATTACGCAAGGTATCGACAACCCCATTCCAATTGCAGTTGTGCCCTTTGCTTGGGATGGAGCTGGTGTGCTTAGTGAAGATGTCGCGGGAATTGTGATCAACGATCTGGAACAAGTTGGTGAATTTCGCTCGTTATCTCGCTCCAACATGCTGAGCATGCCAAATGAAGAAAGGGAAGTTTTTTACCGGGACTGGCGCATCCTTGCACAGGACTATTTGCTGGTAGGTAAGATCAATCGGGCTTCAGGCAGCCAGCTTGTGCAGGTTCAGTATGAATTCTTCGATATTAATCGTGAAATGAAATTGGCTGGAGAGATTCTAACTGGGGGTGTTGCTCAGCTGAGAGATATTGGGCATGAAATTGCCAACGTGATATTTGAGCAGGTCACTGGGGTACCTGGAGCCTTCACTTCACAAATTCTCTATATAGTGTCTGAACACGTACAGGGTGATGACTATAATTTTCGATTAGAAAAAGCTGACTACGACGGCGCTCGCGCGCAGGAGTTGCTCGAATCAAGTGAACCGATCATGTCGCCTAGTTGGTCACCGAATGGAGAGGATGTCGCTTACGTGTCGTTTGAGACCGATCTTCCTCGCATCTATATCCAAAATATCGCTACTGGACAGCGGCGACAAATCACTAATTATCCCAATATAAACAGTTCACCGGTTTGGTCACCCGATGCCACCAAGTTGGCCATGGTACTTTCTAAGGACGGCAGTCCGGACATTTATGTCCAGGATCTTAATAGCAACCAATTAATGCGCGTTACCGATCACCCCTCTATAGACACGGAACCGAGCTGGTCCTCTGATGGCCGCTCAATTGTGTTTATGTCCGATCGCACGGGCCAGCCTCAGATCTACCAAATTGAATTAGGGGCCTCTTCTTATAACGTTGAAAGACTCACCTATGACTGTTTTCAGTGTATGAAGGCCAAGTTTTTACCAGATGGGGTGAACCTGGTGCATGTTCGGCGTGAGGCTCGGCAGAGCCCTAATTATCAGATTGCAATATTGAATATCGAGACCTTAAGAGTGATTACCCTGACAAATACCTCATTGGATGAATCTCCCAGTGTGGCCCCGAATGGCAGTATGATTATGTATGCTACAAAATTTGATGGAAGAGGTGTGCTAGATGCCGTATCGATTGACGGTCGAGTGAAATTCCGGCTACCATCCTCGCAGGGCGATGTGCGGGAGCCTGCCTGGTCCCCGTTTCTGAATTAGTACTACTGAATTGTCACAAACTAAAGTATTTGGAGGACTCAAAGAGTGGGAATGCAACACAATCAATTTCTTAAAACAAGCTTGTTGGTAATCTCCCTGGTCACGCTAGCAGCCTGCAGTTCAACTAGCGAAACAGAGGAAGTCATTGAAGATAACCCAAGCTCATCCAGCTCCGGTAGTAGTGCTTCTTCTACTAGTGCTGTTTCCAGTAGCGGGCAATTAACTCAGGAAGAAATCAGGGCTCAGAATGCCTTACGTCAGGCTGTTTTTTATTTCGATTTTGATGTAGCTGAATTCAAACCTGCGGATCGCGACACTCTGACCTATCATGCCCGCGATCTAGCCGCTAATCCGGGAAAGCGCGTGCGGTTAGAGGGTCACGCTGACGAGCGAGGTACTCGTGAGTATAACTTGGCATTGGGTGAACGGCGGGCCAACGGCATAATGAATTACTTTATTGTAAATGGTGCTTCCCGATCTCAAATTGAAGTAGTCAGCTATGGCGAAGAACGACCCTCACAGAGCGGTCAAACAGAACAAGCCTATACCCGTAACCGACGGGTTGAAGTCGTTGCACGATAGTTGCCTATGAACACAACCTTCGCTGCTGTGGTCACTAAAATACCTGTCTTTATCTACATAAGTATTTTAGCCACGGCGGCGGTAGCTCAACGGGTGAGTTCTGTTGTCGAGTCTCAATCCTTTATCCCTGGGCAGCAAAACCTATCTTCGAACTCTGCCGCCAGCGTTAATAATGATGCGCTTTCTCTGTTGCTGGAACAGAATCAACAATTACGCACTGAAGTGCAGTCTCTAAGGGCACTTGTTGAGGAACAGGAATTCGAAATCCGAAAGATTCAACGGGATTCGCTTAGTCGCTATACTAATGTAGACGAAAGGCTAGGCATGCTGGAGAATGAGGCTGTAACTACCGTAACTTCACCTGGAACAAGTGTAACTGACAGGCTGCCTCCTCTAACCCCGCCTTCACCAACTCGGCAGGATACGAGTACCGCCTCGAGTGCAAACGCTGTCTCGGAAAATAGCAGGACAGCCGCAGCGACAGAAACAAACGCTCGTTTTAGTCGCGGAACTCTCCAGCCCGCCATACTCAGTGAGCAACAGCTTTACCAGATGGCTTATGATTCAGCGATCAACAGTAATTTTGAACGCGCTGTTGCCGAATTTGATCAGTACTTGAGCATTTACCCCGATGGGCGTTTTGTTAGTAATGCTCACTACTGGAAAGGACAGGCTTATCTGTACCTGGATCAATTTGGCGAAGCGCGGGATTCCTACGAAATTATACTGGCTCAATACGAAGAGTCGCCGAAGCTGCCTGACGCCATGTATGGACTGGGTTTGGCCTACCAGGGGCTTGGCAATATAGCTCAGGCGCGCCAACTGCTTAGTGAAATCAAGAGACGCTTTCCCAACACCGGGGTCGCCAATCTGGCAGATACTAGGCTTCTTTCATTGGATTGAAATAAGTATTGC
Organism: Pseudomonadales bacterium; assembly: GCA_022447905.1. Classification (GTDB taxonomy): domain Bacteria; phylum Pseudomonadota; class Gammaproteobacteria; order Pseudomonadales; family Pseudohongiellaceae; genus UBA9145. The sequence continues at coordinate 10,909 of JAKUTG010000021.1, forward strand.
ACTCATTCCTGCCCGCGTAGTTTCTGTGCGCAGTGAGAGACCGTTGGTACTTAAACACAGATAGTACATGGCTAGCTCCAACACGTTAAGAATTACCGAAATATTTCACTCCTTACAGGGAGAAGCGCGCACGGTTGGCAAACCAACAGTGTTCGTGCGGCTGACAGGTTGCCCTTTACGATGCCAGTATTGTGATACAGCATACGCTTTTGAGGGGGGTGAATTGTTATCACTGGAAACTATTTGCGCCGCGATAGAAAAATACAAAAGCAAACTTGTAACGGTAACTGGCGGAGAGCCTTTGGCGCAGCCTAACTGTAACGCGCTGATGGTAATGTTGTGCGACGCAGGGTATCTGGTGTCGCTTGAAACTAGTGGCGCTATATCGATCGAGGATGTGGATGAACGTGTATCTATTGTTCTCGATTTGAAAACACCAGGTTCGCAGGAGTGCGATACAATCCGTTATGAAAATTTCGGCCATCTGAGAATGAAAGACCAGGTTAAATTTGTAATATGTGATAGGACGGATTACGAATGGTCCAAAGCGAAATTAGATCAGCTGGATTTAGGTAATAAAGTAGGTGAGATTCTGTTTTCGCCTTCTTACGAAGAGCTTGGGGCAGCAGAGCTAGCAGAATGGGTTTTGTGCGATGCTCTAAATGTTAGAGTTCAATTGCAGCTGCATAAGGTGATATGGGGTGCCGAGCCGGGGCGGTGAGTTATCGTTTATCAAAAGAATTATGAGCAATCATGAGTAAGAAAACGGCGATTGTGTTGGTATCCGGAGGGCTGGATTCAGCAACTTGCTTAGCAATGGCCAAAGCTCAGGGCTACGAATGTTATGCAATTAGCTTCGAGTATGGGCAGCGATCCAGCTGCGAACTCCAGGCAGCGAAAGAAATCACCAAGGCGGCAGATGTAGTAGAGCACAAAATTTTCTCGTTGCAGATAGGTGAACTTGGTGGCTCTGCATTGACAGACGAGCATATACAGGTTCCGGAAGAAATCAGTACAGGAATACCAGTCACTTATGTGCCAGCGCGCAATACGATATTTTTATCCTATGCGCTTGCTTGGGCCGAGGTGCTAAACGTTGAAGCGATTTTTATTGGTGTGAATGCTCTGGATTATTCTGGATACCCTGATTGTCGTCCTGAGTACGTTTCGGCATTCCAGCGGTTAATAAACTTAGCAACAAAGAAATGCGCTGAAGGTGGAGCCATCGTGCTTGAAACACCGCTTATTGATTTAAACAAAGCAGAAATTATAAAAGCTGGCGCGCGACTCGGTGTGGATTATGCAAATACGGTATCCTGTTACCAGGCAGATAAATCAGGTAAAGCATGCGGACGTTGCGATAGTTGTCGTATTCGCCGTAAAGGCTTTGTTGATGCAGGGGTAGTTGACCCTACGCATTACCAGTAATCAGTCCGGGCAAATTGTCTCGCCATCACTTGAGTTTTATAATTTTGATAGTACTATGTCGCACCTCTTGGGTCGTTAGCTCAGTCGGTAGAGCAGAAGGCTTTTAACCTTTTGGTCATAGGTTCGAATCCTATACGACCCACCATTTTTCTTTTTCCGTCTTATTTCCAATTTCCATAATTCTAAGCTTAACTGACTTTACCTTATGATAAGATCAAAATTACCTGTTTTGCTCGGATAATTTATGATTGATACTACAAACACACAAGAGCTAGACAATCCAACATCCGATCTTGAAATAGTCCGGCGGTATCTTGATCAGGTAAAACCTCCCAAGGAATTGTCAAAATCCGAGAGTTCTAAACTTGAAGCGCAACTCCGCGAGTTGATGCAAACTAAAAATGCCTGTTTGGTTGCTCACTACTACTCTGACTCATCGTTACAAGATCTAGCGGATGATACAGGGGGGTTCGTGGGCGATAGCTTGGAAATGGCTCGATTTGGTCGCGAAAGCGATGCGGATATCCTTGTAGTAGCTGGTGTGCGGTTCATGGGCGAGTCCGCCAAGATACTTAGTCCCAACAAAAAAGTGTTAATGCCTACACTTGAGGCAACCTGCTCACTCGACATTGCTTGTCCTATTGAAACTTTTGCACCTTTTTGTGACGAGCATCCAGACCGGACAGTTGTGGTGTATGCAAATACTTCGGCTGCAGTTAAAGCTCGCTCTGACTGGATTGTGACTTCAAGTATTGCGCTAGACGTGGTGGAATATCTGTCGGGTGAAGGTCAAAAGATCCTTTGGGCTCCGGACAAGCACTTGGGCGCCTACATAAAAAAGACAACTGATGCTGACATCTTATTGTGGGATGCCGCATGTATCGTTCACGAAGAATTCAAGGCGCGTGGTATTAAGGATATGCTGGGCATTTATCCTGATGCAGCAGTACTGGCTCATCCTGAATCAACGGATGCGGTGCTAGAACTAGCTGACGTAATCGGCTCCACGACTCAGATAATTAATGCGGCAAAACGTTTGCCGAATCGCGATATTATCGTGGCAACTGATCAGGGGATATTTCATAAGCTACAACAGCAAAATCCGGATAAATCCTTCATCATTGCGCCGACGGCCGGTAATAGTGCTACCTGCAGGAGCTGCGCTCATTGCCCCTGGATGGCTATGAACTCCTTCCAGTCCATGTACAGTTCCTTACTACAAGAAACCAACGAAGTGTTGGTTGAATCAACGCTTGCTGAACAAGCCATGAAGCCCTTGCAACGTATGCTAGATTTTGCCGCAAAGAATCAACTACGGGTCAGAGGGAGGGCCTAGACAAAGATAACAATCATTATGGGCTAATCGTCGTTAAGCTCGCGCACAATCTCTTCGACATCACGAATCTTTTGTCTCAAACGCGCCTCTTCTGCTGGAGCAGCTCCATTGTCTGTCTCTATGCGCAGAGCAAATCGTAACTGCTCTCGGGCACTTCGGAAGTCCTGTAGCAGTATGAAATACTCTGCTCTTGCTTGGTGAACCTTGCTGATATTTCCAGCTTGTCCCCAAGTTTCTGACAACTGAAACCAAAGGTTATGATCGTTGTTTCTGATTTGAGTATGGCGTTCCATCGTTTCAGCTGCTTCGGTGTAGGCGCGAGATTCCTGTAATGCATCAATATAGGCCATTGTAAGGGAGTGATTATTTGGATTAATTTCCAGGTGCCTCCGCAGAAAGTTAATAGCCTGTCGCGGTTCATTCTGGGCGGTATAGATTTCTGCCTGGGTAACTACATAACTGATACGATTGGGATCTTTTTGCAGAAGCGGAGAAAGGATGGTGGTCGCTTCAGCATATTTTTCATCCTCCCAGTAACCTATGGCTAAACCATAACGATTGGCATCCCGCGTGAATTCAGTAGTACTCTCATCCAGTTTTTTCCGATATTCCATTATCAGAGCTTCCTTATCAGTGGCGTAGTGCCCGAGCACCCGCGCACGCATGGTTTGGTATTCTAGGTTGTTGAAATATTCGCGCGGAGTATAACGAACCGCTCTGCCGCGAGCATCAGCAACACGAGATTCCGTTAAGGGATGGGAGAGGAGAAACTCTGGTGGACGTCGACCAAATCGATTGAGGGCGATAAGCCTTTCGAACAGGGTGCCCATTGCCTCTGGATCGAATCCAGAATAATACATATTGTCCTGGCCGATGCGATCGGCTTCGGCTTCATGGCTGCGACTGAAACGTAGCTGATTCTCAATGGCTCGACCTTGAGCTGCTGTAATCGCTGCCATACCGTGCTCTGCTTGGGAGGTGGCCATAACCAATATACTAGCGAGCAGCGAAGCCAGTTGGGGAACCCGTCCCGCCTGTGCCTCATCGACTCCACGGGCAAAATGGCGTTGACTGACGTGTGCGATCTCGTGTGCCATAACCGATGCAAATTCGGCTTCTGTTTGTGCATTAAGGAAAAGACCAGTATTGACACCGATAATGCCACCAGGAGCGGCAAAGGCATTTAGTTCTTCGCTATTGATAATGATGAAAGAGAGTCGGTGGTCCTGGAGTTGGCTGCGAGAGGCTAGCTTATAGGTGATATTCTCCAGATAATCGTTTAGAAGAGCATCCGGGATAGTAGATGCACTGCGGCGAATCTGGCTCAAGAATTGCTGGCCCATCTCATATTCCTGGTCGAGAGAAACGGTACCGGAGATGCGATCGCCCAGTGAGGGCAGCGGCGTCTGCGCATGGCCACTCAATGTAGGCAGAGTCAGTACAAGGAAAAACGCTGTATAACGATTGAATCGATGCATTATGGGTGTCTTATCAATACCTATATGACCCAGACTACCATAAATAATTCCATATTATAGAGGAAGTTAATGTAACTATTGAGAGTTGGAGATTGTGGTCATCAGGTGTAATAGCTTGATAAAATAAGTTATGGAAATCAATGTTGATGTTGAGCTGGATCTCAGCGGCCTTCAGTGCCCGATGCCTTTGTTGAAAGCAAAACTGGCCCTTAATGAGATGCAACCACAGCAGATCCTTAAAGTAATCGCAACAGACCCTGGTTCTGAGAAAGACTTTCACTTGTTCGTTAATCAGAGCAATCACCAGATACTAAATTTCCAGAAAGACAAACATGCTTATTTCTACTGGATTCGAAAGGGTTAATTAAAGTCCAGAGATTTCCTGAGTTGGAAAAAGCTACTTAACTGGTCTTCGAAGTGATATAGGCTCTGGCAGGCAGCTTCTTCACAATCCTTCTTGCGACTTTGATCAAGACTAATGTTAATGGCTAGTTAGGTCGTTTCTACGGGGAAAAGATCTACGACAAGACACCTGATTTCAGCGCCTCTTCTGTCTTGATAGGGCCCAATATGGTAGAGTTTAGCGTCTGAAGTCGCTCTGTCACAGGCTTTCATTTGAGGGAAAAGAACCCCGATGTCCAGTAATATTAGAGGCAGCATTGTAGCTCTGGTTACACCTATGCAAGCGGACGGTTCCCTGGACTTGGTTGCATTGGATCGCTTGATCGACTGGCACGTCGAGAGTGGTACGCACGCTTTGGTGGTAGTTGGCACGACGGGTGAGTCGGCCACTCTTAGTGTTCAAGAGCACTGCGATCTCGTGGCCCATTGTGTGCAGGTTACAGGTAGGCGCATCTCGGTTATTGCCGGCTCTGGCTCTAATAGTACAGAGGAAGCCCTCTACTTTACCGAATCGGCACGGCAGCATGGTGCTGATGCTTGTCTACTGGTTACCCCTTACTACAACAAACCCTCACAAAAAGGGTTATATCAACATTTCAAGGCGGTGGCCGAAGCAGTTGATATACCGCAGATTTTATACAATGTGCCTAGTCGTACTGCTTGTGACCTGGCCCTCGAAACTGTGGATCGGCTGGCTGATCTGGACAATATCGTTGGCATAAAAGATGCCACGGGAGATGTTGCGCGCGGGAAAAAATTGATACAACGATGTGGTGACCGGCTCGCTATTTATAGCGGTGAAGATGCTATTTCCTTTTCATTGATGATGGGTGGTGCTGATGGAACCATATCCGTAACTGCAAATGTTGCTCCAGCATTAATGGCTAAAATGTGCTCCTACGCACTTTCGGGTGATAGTCAAAGAGCAAGAGAAATTGATGAAAGACTCGGTTTATTGCATCGTAACCTGTTTCTAGAAGCGAACCCGGGTCCTGTGAAATGGGCTTTGTGGAAAATGGGATTAATGCAGAAGGGGATAAGGCTTCCGCTCGTGGAACTTGATGCGAAGTTTCATATCCAAGTGATTGAAGCCTTAGTTCAAGCAGGAATAGAGTTGCCACAGGCGGCTTGAGTTTTGGAAAACGTTCGAGGGGTTAATAAAATTTTACTAATGGTGAAAAGGGTCCTGATAATTACTCTTGCTGTGGCACTTGGGGGCTGCAATTACTTTCTAGGCGAGGAAGGGATGTTTCGTGATCGTGGTAGCGACTATTTGGAAGCCCAAGCTATGGCGCAGATGGAAATCCCTGAAAACCTGGATAGCTATACGTTAGATCAGCTATACGTTATTCCGGTGCAAATCGTTACGGTTGCCGCACCTTTCGAAGAAATACCGATGCCAAAACCGATCGAGACCAGACGGCGGGAAGGGGTCATCATCCAAAGTCTTGCAGAGAATCGCTGGATATTAATTGACACAACGCCGGGACAGGTTTGGCCGTTGGTTAGAGATTACTGGACTGACCTGCAAGTGATTCTTGATTTTGAAAATCCGGGTAGTGGCATCATGGAAACAGCTTGGGTGGAAGTAGACAACGACCGGGAGAAACGTCACAAGTACCGAGTTTCCATTGAGCCGGGTTTGCATTCCGGTTACTCGGAAATTTTTATCCTACACATGGAAGACCTGCGTACAGAACAGATTCCTCTGGTGCTCAACTGGCCACAGTTTTCCGACTCTGAAGACTTAGAACAAGAAATTCTGTCTTCAATATCACAGTATTTGGCAGATAGGAATGATATTTACCAGGCCTCCACAGCGAGTTTGCTTGCCGGAAGCATTGAGGCTGAATCGAAGGCTAATATTGTTGAAAATGAGAGCGGGGAACAGGTGCTTGAACTAAGGATCGGCTATGATCGGGCCTGGGTACAGATTCGTGCTGCCTTAGAAACCGCTGAGATACTGATCGTTGACAGCAATCGAGATCAGAGTTTCTTTAATGTCCGGTTCGCGGGCATTGCTGAGAACGAAGATGAACCTGGATTTATTGAACGAATATTCGGCGGTGATGATGAGGCAGCCGGAGCCGAAGAACAGGATTTTAGTATACGGCTACAAGAAAGCGACAATGTCATTAATGTGATTACAAAAGCCCTCGAATCGTCGGACGATGCAAATCAACTGACTGTTGAGCTATTACAAGTTATTAACAATAATCTGACTTAGTATCCGCGACCAAGTACTAGTGAGCCGAGGCCAGCATGAATACTATTTTATGTGTAGTTCGTGGGTAACTGTTTTTTCGTGCTCTATCCGGTGCACAGCCGCTCGTGCTTCAGTAGCTTCCGCCTAGGGTGTGCTAGGTG
>JAKUTG010000210.1:0-4147 GCA_022447905.1 Pseudomonadales bacterium
TTTCTGTTATAGCCCTGGCTGGACCTGTCTGGGAACAATTGCCCCAACCGGTTCAAAAGAGGGAGGACGCACTGGTCATTGTGATGGATCTATCGTTATCAATGTTTGCTCCTGACCATAATCCCTCTCGATTAGACCTTGCTAAACGAAAATTACGTGACATTCTGACATTACGAGAAGAAGGTCAGACAGCATTGGTCGTATATGCCGGTGACGCGCACGCTGTGACCCCCCTTACGGATGATGTTGTGACGATTGATGCCCTCGTACCCTCGCTTAGCCCCAACATTATGCCTCTTTTCGGTAGTAACCCCGTGGCCGCCATCGATATGGCGATTCAGCTACTAGAGGACGTTGAAGTTACGCGTGGCAAAATCCTTCTTATGACCGATGGTATTAGCGGTTTTGATCAAGAGTTACTCATTACCGAACAAATACAAGATACAGCCTATGAGTTGCTTATCATGGGTATTGGCACAGAGGAAGGTGCTCCTATTCGTACCAGCGATGGTAGCTTTTTGACCGACGAAAATGGAGCAATGGTAGTACCTACGCTTAATAAAAATGTTTTGCAATCCCTTGCTAATCGAACTGGTGGGCGTTATCACGATATACAATTAGCAGATTCCGATCTAGCCTATTTGCTTACCCAGAATGACTTCTTGGACGATACTGAATTGACTGAGGTAGAAGAAGAATTTGATGTCTGGCATGAAACTGGTCCATGGCTACTTTTACTCGTTCTGCCTCTGAGTGCCCTAACTTTTCGACGAGGCTGGTTGTTCAGCCTGACATTCTTCATTAGTGCTGGTTTAATACTTCCAAGTCAGAATGCCCATGCCCAAGGCTTTGAATGGAGTGACCTGTGGAAGACTAGAGACCAACAGGCGGCCGAAGCATTTGCCAACGAAGATCATGGACTAGCTGCGGTATTATTTGAGACCTCTGAATGGAAAGGCGCCGCTAGCTATCGGGCTCAGGACTATGAGTCGGCCATCGCAGCATTCAGCGCCAGCGACACACCTGACGGCCATTACAACCGCGGTAATTCACTTGCGCTAGCTGGCAATTACGAAGAAGCAATTGCTGCTTATGATGCTGCCATTGGGCTAGAATCCGATCACGAAGATGCAATCTACAACAGGGAAATTGTAGAGGAATTGCTAGAACAACAGCAATCTGAAGAAGGTGAAAATCAGGACGGCGACAGCCAAGAAAATCAGTCCGAGCAAAATTCACAAAATGAGTCCGAAGAACAGAGCGAAAACAGTGACCAGCAAGACCAAGAGAGTCAAGAAGGAAACGAAGACCAACAACAAGAGCAGCAAAACCAGCCGCCTGAGGACCAAGAAGATTCAGAATCAAATAGTGAACAGAACACGCCTAGCGAAAGCACCAATGAAGATTTCGAGGAACAGCAATCGCTAGAACAATGGTTGCGGCGAATTGAGGACGACCCTGGAGAACTATTACGCCGCAAGTTTCGCTACCAGTATCGTCAACGCCAGTTAAATGGCACTGCTAATAGTATCCAAAATGGAGGCCAGATCTGGTGATCAAACTTATTCGCCTATTCTTGTTGCTTCCATTAGTAATTTTTTGCAGCTTCGCTGGGGCACAAGATCAGAAACTCGAAGTCTCAGTCGATAGAAGCGAACTAGCCCGTGGAGAAACGCTCACCTACACTATTCGTGTATACGATCAGCGCCAGGGCATGCAGCTTGATTTGACTCCCCTTACTGATGAATTCGATGTCCTTGGAACTCGCACATCCAGCCAGATAAGAAGCATCAATGGTACTGTAGAATCATGGACGGACTACATCGTTACTTTGTTTCCCCTGGCGGAGGGCGAGCTGACCATCCCTCCCCTGAAAATAAACGATGCAGTCACCAACCCAATAATAGTAAGTGTTGTAAACGAAGGCCCTAGATCCAATCAGTCTAATGAGGAGTTGTTCCTAGAAATCGAAATAAACAAGGAAACAGTTTACGTTCAAGAGCAGATCTTGTTTACGATCAGGTTGTATTACACTATCAATGGGATTCGTAACCCGCAATTCACTGAACTGGAAATACCGGACACAGTGATCCAGTTAATCGGATCTCCAAATCAGTATGAAAAACTCATAGATGGCGTACGTTATGGTGTATATGAAAAACGCTACGTTGTCTTTCCACAAAGAAGCGGATCGCTTGAAATCCCCGACATCTTATTTCGTGGGGAAGTAACTGACGGCTCGAGCAACTTTGTTTTCAGAAATCTAAATACGCGACGTGTCACAGCCTTCATAGAAGGAATTAGCATACAAGTGGACGAACGTCCTGAGATAGCCAAAGAAACTCAATTTTGGCTGCCCGTGGCCAACTTAACCCTTGAAGAAAGTTGGAGTACGGATATATCCGCGCTAAAAGTTGGTGACTCGGCAGTGCGGACCATCACCATGGTCGCTGACGGCCTTGACGGTGCAGTGCTTCCACCATTCAGCCCTACAGAAATAGAAAGTTTAAACTTATACGCTGACCCACCAGATATTCAGCGCACCTTTGTCGACGGTAGCATCGTCGGTTCCCGAGTTGAAACCATGACTCTGGTTCCCACCTTAGCCGGTTCTATTGAAATCCCGGAAATCTCTGTTCCATGGTGGAATATCAATACTGATCTGCAAGAAAGAACTGTTATTCCTGCCGTTTATATTAATATTGCAACTGTTGAAGGTGAGGTGCCCTCCGAACAAAGTGTCAGTAGTACGGTTGATATAGAAACACTACTAGAAACCACCCCAATCGTAGACCAAGAAATGATAGACGCCCAAGCTGAAGCGCAATTTATAGCGGTGAACGCGCTCTGGTTAAATTACCTTATTGCGCTCGCGTTAGTTATCGTCATAGCTAGCATCTATCGGTTAGTAATACGACCCAACAAACAGGTAATTAATACATTTATTAATGCACAAAGGGCGAGAATTGGGGAAAAATACAGCCCCGAAAACAATGAAACTGTTGCCTATCGGCAATTAGTTCACGCCTGCCGAGGAAAGGATTTAAATCGAATCCGAGAAACACTGATTCAATGGAGCGACCACTACCTTGGGAAACATACTTTATCGACAATGGAAGATATACTCCGGCAAACGGAGGCACCTGAACTGCACAAACACGTGGTTCAGATACAGGCTGCACTTTTTAGCACCGAATCTCGGCGGCACTCTGAGCTAGATTTTAATCCTCAGACATTCATCAGGCTGATCGCTTCGCTTCGCAGGAGCAAACGGGAAAAACAAAACCACACAAAACGCGAAGAGCGTTTTGCTTTACCTCCACTTTACAGAACGTGACTGGCTCGCGGCTAGTTTATTCTACAAGCGGAAATAATAGTTGCCCGCGCTGCCACAAATCCTTACACAAATGCTGCTGCCAAAGCGAGCCAGCCCTCGCCATTACGCCCGATAACGCGATAAATCTACATCGGCAGACAAAAGGTCGGAAGGGATCGGGAGTCACGGTTATAACAGGCGTATCAATCGATACAACAGAGCTTAAAGCACTCACGAAGAAATTAAAGCTTTACTGCGGAACTGGTGGTACCGTGAAGAAAGGCACTATTGAAGTTCAGGGAGACAAGCGGAATGAAATAAAGACGTTCTTTAAACTACGCGGTGTGAACGTAAAGATAACGAGCAGCTGATGTTTCATTCTATGGCACAAATATAACCGGTGTATTTTTTCCTCTCTCCACAGGTAATTTACTTCATAGCACTTTCATTTAAATTCAGTAAAAGTTGCAGCCCCTAGAGCTGCAACTCACCCGATAATTCCTCCCTAACCGTCACTATGTAGATCCGAGATTAAATTATGATGCTTGGCTGAACCGTTCTTCTTTGACTGTTTAGCTGCATCATTTCTTATATTTTCCAATCGCTTCAGATACACCTCATCAACATCACCAGTAATATATTTTCCATCGAATACAGAGCATTCATAGCGGCCAATAGTTGGGTTACCTTCGGCAGCCGCGGCAATGAGATCATCCAAATCTTGATAAACTAACCAATCCGCACCAATGAGCTCTTCTACTTCTGAATTTGTCTTGCCCGCTGCAATCAACTCTGAAGCAGCCGGCATATCAATACCATAAACGTTGGGGT
>JAKUTG010000211.1:0-4146 GCA_022447905.1 Pseudomonadales bacterium
TGCGATTGGCTGCGTGGTCGATGGCTGCCGTCCCGGATTGCCATTATCAGAAGAAAACATGCAGCGAGATCTAGATCGACGTAAGCCGGGTAAATCTCGTTTTACTACCCAACGACGGGAAGATGACGCTGTAAAAATACTTTCAGGTGTTTTCGAAGGTACAACGACAGGTACACCGATAGGATTATTGATAGAAAATATTGATCAAAGATCGAAAGATTACAGCAAAATTAAGGAAAAAATTCGCCCAGCGCACGCCGACTATAGTTATTGGAAAAAATACGGTATTCGAGACTATCGTGGGGGAGGTCGAGCCTCGGCCCGCGAAACTGCTATGCGTGTAGCAGCGGGTGCAATCGCGAAGAAATATCTTAATCAAGAATGTGGAACCCAAATTACAGGTTATCTTAGCCAATTGGGCCCTATCTGCATTGAAAGTGTGGATTTCACAGTAATTGAACAGAACCCATTCTTTTGCCCCGATCTTTCGAAAGTAGGGGAAATGGAAGATTACATAACGGCGCTTTCTAAGGAGGGTAATTCGGTTGGTGCTCGCATTAACGTCCAGGCATCCAATGTGCCAGCAGGACTGGGTGAACCTATTTTTGACAGGCTTGACGCAGATATTGCTAAGGCATTGATGAGCATCAATGCTGTAAAAGGAGTGGAAATCGGGGCAGGATTTTCGTCTGTAAGCCAGAAGGGCACAGAGCACAGAGATGAGATTACCCCTGAGGGATTCATGAGCAATAATACCGGAGGGATCCTAGGAGGTATCTCCAGTGGGCAAGAAATCGTAGCTAGTATTGCGCTGAAGCCTACCTCCAGCATCCGGATACCCGGTAAATCCATAAACGTGAAGGGCAAAGCGGATGAAGTGGTTACGACAGGCAGGCATGATCCCTGTGTTGGAATCCGGGCTACGCCCATTGCTGAGGCGATGCTGGCCTTGGTGCTTATGGACCACTTTCTACGAGACCGTGGTCAGACGGGTTGTCAGCGAAAACCCTCGTCGACACCCGTTTAACTTAAACCCGATATTATGGTATTTAATTAATTAAAACAATTAATTAAAACAACATTATAACAATATAGATTAATTTGGTATTAAGCATGGCTGGAAAAACTCTATACGACAAGATTTGGGAAGCCCACTTGGTTAAGGAACGAGATGATGGTACTGCCCTTGTGTATATCGACCGGCATCTAATCCACGAAGTAACTTCGCCACAGGCCTTTGAAGGTCTTCGATTGGCGGGTCGCTCCCCGTGGCGAGCCGGTGCTAATTTGGCCACACCAGACCATAATGTACCCACTACCATAGACGAACGGAGTCGAGGATTAGCTGGGATACAGGATCAGGTATCTAAGCTACAGGTTAAAACCTTGGATGAAAATTGTCGTGAATTCAATATTTTAGAAATTGAAATGAATGATGAACGTCAAGGAATTGTGCATGTCATTGGTCCAGAACAAGGTGTAAGTCTGCCAGGCATGACAATCGTTTGTGGTGATTCACATACCTCAACACACGGTGCCCTTGGTACCTTGGCTCATGGTATTGGTACATCTGAGGTTGAGCATGTGCTCGCCACTCAATGCTTGATCCAACGGAAAATGAAAAATATGTTAGTACGCGTTAATGGTCAGCTAAACCCGGGAGTTACTGCAAAAGACGTGGTCCTAGCGATTATTGGTAAGATCGGGACGGCGGGTGGAACGGGCTATACAATTGAATACGGGGGCGATGCGATACTTTCATTGTCGATCGAAGCCCGGATGACGATTTGTAATATGTCCATTGAGGCGGGCGCTAGGGCGGGTCTGGTTGCCGTAGACGATACCACCATTGACTACATCAAAGGACGTCCATTTGCTCCCACCGGCGAAATGTGGAAACAGGCGGTTTCCGCATGGCGACAGTTAGTAAGCGATGAGGACGCGGTGTTCGATCATATTGTGGACTTAGAAGCCGCGGATATTGAGCCGCAGGTTACATGGGGGACCTCTCCAGAAATGGTAGCCCCGGTTACAGGGCGTGTACCAGACCCTTCAGAGGAGCAGGATGAGACCAAGCGCAGCAATATTGAGCAAGCCTTGGAATATATGGGATTAGTCGGTGGCATGCCGATCCAAGATATTAAGCTAGATTGCATATTTATAGGCTCCTGCACTAATTCTCGCATTGAAGATCTCAGGGAAGCCGCCATGATTGTACAAGGGCAAAAAATATCGGTAAACGTTGCACAGGCGATGGTTGTACCAGGTTCAGGCCTAGTCAAACGACAGGCTGAGGCTGAAGGGCTGGACCAAATCTTCAAGGATGCTGGTTTAGAATGGCGTGAGCCCGGTTGTTCCATGTGCCTAGCCATGAATGCGGACCAGTTGGGAGAGGGTAAGCATTGTGCATCAACATCTAATCGTAATTTCGAAGGGAGGCAGGGTTTTGGAGGTCGGACGCATCTTGTAAGTCCAGGTATGGCTGCAGCGGCCGCTATCCATGGTTATTTTGTGGACGTTAGGAACTTAATTTAGTTTGAATGTATGTTAAATATATAAGCAAATACAAATAGATACAGACAAAACATGAGAAAATTTAGCATAGAGAAGGGAATAGTTCTGCCATTAGATCGGGCGAATGTCGATACCGACTATATTATCCCTAAGCAATTCCTGAAATCCATTCGACGCACTGGATTCGGAGTTAACCTGTTTGATGAGCACCGTTATCTGGATAAAGGCCAACCTGATGCTGATAACAGCCAGCGTTTGCTTAACTCGAATTATGTGCTTAATCAGCAGAGGTATCGAGGAGCTTCAGTTCTGTTGGCACGAGATAATTTTGGTTGTGGGTCGAGTCGGGAACACGCTCCCTGGGCGCTTGAAGACTATGGGTTTCGCGTATTATTGGCCCCCAGTTTTGCCGATATTTTCTCCAATAACTGCTTCAAAAACGGATTATTGCCCATCGTACTTGATCGAGAAGTGATTAGTGGTTTATTCGATGCCGTTGAGACTAACGAGGGATATGAGCTGGAGATCAATTTGTTTGAGCAGTCTATTATAAAGCCGGACGGCAGTTTGATCTCTTTTGAAGTCGATGAGTTCAATAAACACTGCCTACTGAACGGCCTGGATGATATCGCATTAACATTAGAGGACGCAGATACAATCAGTGCATTCGAAGCTCGCTGGAGCAAACAGACACCATGGAATTTTAACGCATCTGAATTGGGTTAATTTACGTGAAATTAGAGGTTGATAGGATTAACAAGCGGCTTAGCTAATGGAGAGATTACTATGAGTAGTTACAATGTTGCTGTAGTAGGTGCAACAGGAGTAGTAGGGGAAGCCATGCTGAGTATTCTTGAGCAGCGCAATTTCCCAATTGATGTGCTCTATCCTCTCGCCAGTGAAAGATCTGCCGGTACGAAGGTTATGTTCCGAAACAAGCCTGTAACGGTGCAAAATCTTGCTGAATTCGATTTCAAAAAGGCACACATTGGATTATTTTCCGCTGGCGGCAGTGTTTCCGCCGAATATGCTCCTAAGGCCGGAAGTAAAGGCTGTATTGTAATTGATAACACATCCCATTTTCGCTACGAGGATGACATTCCACTAGTCGTGCCGGAAGTGAATTCAAATGCGATTGCCGACTTCCGCAACCGTAATATTATCGCCAACCCCAATTGTTCAACCATCCAGATGCTTGTGGCGTTAAAGCCCATCTATGACGCTGTCGGGATAAAGCGTATAAGCGTTGCTACTTATCAGGCTGTATCTGGGACAGGCAAAGCGGCAGTAGAGGAACTAGCCCGTCAAACAAGTGAGCTTTTGAATGGTAGGAAAACGGAGAGCCGAGTCTACCCGCGGCAAATTGCCTTCAATGCTTTGCCGCAGATTGATCAGTTCATGGAAAATGGCTATACCAAAGAAGAGATGAAGATGAGCTGGGAAACCTGCAAAATTTTTGGTGATGACAATATAAAGGTTAGTGCTACGTGTGTGCGTATACCGGTGTTCTACGGGCATTCGGAGGCAGTGCAAGTGCAAACCCACAAACCGATTACAGATAAACAGGTACGGGAACTGTTGTCTAACAGTGCTGGAGTGACGGTAATCGACGAGCGGAAAGATGGGGGGTAC
>JAKUTG010000212.1:0-4117 GCA_022447905.1 Pseudomonadales bacterium
GATGAACTTCTTATCCTGCGTCAACGACTTGACCTCGTATTTCTCTAGTTACGGTTTGTAATAGAATGTATGTTCCGGACTTGGACCTCCTTTCATCATTAGGAATATGCAACTCTTGGCTTGAGTACAAAAATGTCGTGGTTTGGAAGCGAGTGGATTCATTGATGTTTGTGTTTCTGAGGCATGGACACTCCGAACGAAAAAATTATCAGCGCCAAGTAAGGACGCAAGGGCCACGCCAGCGAATCCTGCGCCCATCTCCCAGATAAACTCACGTCGCGTCTGCCCGCAAGGGTACGTTCGGTCCAATCGTGGATCGTTGATTCTATGCATGTTGAGAATACTTCCCCACCCAACTCAATCGATGTAAATAAACTCGTTGGAATTCAATAAAACATGGCACAATGTTGCCAGTGCCAATTTTGCAGGATCATTCAGTTCTGTCATTTCTGCCAAACCATAGCGTGAGGCGAGATATCGCCAAATGTTCAGGCGTTCCTTTTCGTTTAGGGCACGGTTGAAGACCAGTATTTCAGCAATATCGCCGTGCCAATACTCGCCATCAATGTCGCCTTGTGTACCGATCACATAGGGAGGCTCGAACTTACGATCTAAAAGTCTGGGCCCTTTCTTCATGCGCTGATTGTTTTGATAAACTGCTGCGTGATGAACGTCGCTAATTGCAGTAAGAGCTAACGGTTGTTGCCTATGCAATAGTTCCCCGGCACTAGCGAATGAATCCGTAAAACGCACGATGCTGTTTTGTGTAGTACCTAGAAAAATTGAATTTTCATGGCGCAGTCCACGCCGCCAGTTGGAAATGATGTCACGGTGTCCGTGATTTGATGCGACATCAGTCACAACTGCTATAATGCTGAACTCCTGCGAATTGACAAATTGCGTTACGGATTCTAGGAATCGACGCTGGCCATCAAAACGCAAGACAGGTTGGCCGTTGATTGCGTCCTTGACTAATATTGGACGATGTTCATTTTTTTGTTGATGGAATTGACCCCATCGCATGACATGTTTATCTTCTGTTGTCTCAATATCCTTGTCTGCTCGTAGCCAAAGCTGGAGCTGATTCCTGTTCACTTCTTGGCTTGTCTCGCCCGACGATGCGCCATGCAACCGAGAAAAGTGTGTTTCCTGTTCCCAAAGATGTGTCATGGCCAACGCGAGTTCGCCTTGACTTGGGTCACGTCCAAACGATAGCCGCCAAGCTTGTCTGATACGTTCGGGCGACTCGCCTCGTTCTGTTAATAACCGCTTCGCCATCGCGTTGCTTCGAGCATGAACGAATTGATTATTCAGCAACGCTAGAGCCTGTGGTACAACCGTTGTCACGTACCGCTGGGCACAGGATGACGTGGTTTCGGTAAAGTCAAGCGCCGTCATCAACGGCAGCAAGCGAGAGCGTTTTGTCATCATGTAGATGCTACGTCGCATACGCTCTTCGCGGCTTGATTCGCTCCATGCACCGGACTTGCGAGACAGCCCCTCCATGGCCTCTGCCGACATGCGGGGATAAAAACTGGAGCCGCTCATAGTCGGATTCAGTTCACCACTCACAGCCAGCATGGAATCTCTCATTGTTTCCGCGTCAAGACGACGGCGATTGAATTTCCACCAGTTTCGGTTCAGGGGATCTCGCTCGCTGTACTCGTCTCCCCTTGGATGCCAGGACGCCATCCGATAGGTGAGAGAAAGGAGAATCAGCTTGTGCATCCGCTTGATCGTCCATGCCTTGCCGTTGTCGCAGGTTGGATGCATAAATTCGGTCGCGAGCCAGTCAAGCAACTTAGGATGCGTCGGCGGATCACTCTTAAACCCAAAATTATTTGGTGTCCGCACCAGTCCCTGACCGAAGTGATGTTGCCAAATCCGATTCATGAACACTCGCGCTGCAAGCGGATTACGCTCGTCCGTAATCCAGGCGGCGAACTGCAATCGACGGGTTGTTGTCTTCGATCCCTTTGACGGAGAGGTCAGCGGCATATCAAGTTCCGAACCGGCGGAAAGAAACCCCGGGTCGACTTCTGGTCCTAACTGCTGCCGTTCTCCGTTGTGGAGTAGGCGAATCGGGGAAACGGATTGACCTTTATCTGTCCAGCCATAGACGGGAATACAGGGATAACCGAGTTGTTCTTGCGACGGACCACCTTGATTTTCTTGACCGACATAACCAGCCCAGAAGAAGCTAGCGATTCGATAATAGTCCTTTTGCGGAATGGGATCGAACTTGTGATCGTGGCAACGAGCACACTTCACCGTGAGCCCAAGGAACGCAGATGTAGTCGTGTGCACCAGGTCTTCGAGCCGTTCGTATAGATAATCTGCGGGATCGTTGGGTTCGTCGTTCCAAGTGCCAGCCCGAAGCATTCCGGTTGCGATCAAGGACAGTTCATCTCGATACGCCACCTCATCACCGGCCAATTGATCACAGACGAATTGGGAGTAGGGCATATCGTGATTAAATGCATCTATTACCCAGTCGCGGTAACGCCAGATATGTTCCTTGAGCCGATCGCGTTCATAGCCATCGGTTTCGGCAAAGCGAACGACATCCAACCAGTGACGCGCCCATCGCTCACCGTATTGCGGACTCGCCAATAACTGGTCGATTAGGTTCTCATATGCCTGGGGTGATACGTCTATTAGAAACGCATCCAGTTGTTGTGGCGTTGGAGGCAAACCAATTAGATCAAAATAGACGCGGCGAGCCAACGTGCGTTTATCTGCAGATGGAGCAGGACACATGCCGTCAGTTTCCAATTTGGCAAGAATAAATGCATCAATCGGGTTCACATCGGGTTTTGGTAACGCTGTTCGAACCACTGGTTGCAAGGACCACCAGTCTCGACCGGCTCTCGTAGCAGTGGCGTTTCCGGAACCAGGTTCGACATTGACGGTTCCGGCAAGAAATACCAATGTCGAACAAAGCACAAATAGCAACTTCATATTACGTCGCATGTAAGAATTTCCGAATGGCACATACTCAGTTAAGGATATTGAGTCTGGTATCTTTGCGTAATTCGTGATGCTGGTTTTCATGTTGTTGTTTTCATTCGTTCGGAGGGTCAAATGCAACTCTTTGCCGATATCATGTGATTAGATTTAAGTATTAAATAGGTGCTTTGGATATTAAGTCAGCATTATACTAAAAAGCAATGTTAAAATACACTAAAAAGCAATGTTGATTAATTTTGGCTGTTACTTTACCTCTTGTTAGGGATAATGGGGGCAAGTTCAGTTGTGTGAAAGTGACATTTTAATTGATAGCAGAGCAAGTAAAACGGTTGATTCTATGACTCAGTCAAGTTGTATTTAAGTTGAAAATACAACAGGGAGATGATCAGGCTGCCGTCAGCCTCAAACTGCAGCGTTAAACAAGGCTGATTTCTCCTTTGGAAATTGCATGAAAACAGATCGAACTCGTTTGAAATGCAATTCTAGCTTACGTTACCCACTGGGCCTCTGTAGAATCGGCGGTTTACGGAAGTTAGAGTTGATACATCTGCTATGTCTGATATGATGGAATTGTGGATTACCATGTTCGTGTGTTTCTTACACGTAGTCTGGTTCTCAACGCTTAGGAATTTGATTTTAAGGAGGAAATATCATGAAGGTAAGGATGATACAATTAGGGTTTATTGTTTTGGCGGCTTCTGTTTTGGCCCTTTCTGCTTATGCGATAGATAAGAAGAGCGTCCTTGTGTACTACCCTTGCGATGAAGGTAGTGGAGAAGACGTCAAGGATGCAAGTGGGAACGATCGACACGCCGAGAGGCGAAAGCGAGTAACCAAACGTGACGTCGGGAAATGGACTGTGGGAAAGTTCGGTAAGGCGTTGGATTTCGAGGAAGCGGGCAATTATTGTGTTGCGTACGAGACAAAAAAAGATCCTGAACTGGACGAGGCGGCTGGAAGCGAGCCATTCACGGTTTCGTATTGGGTTCAAACAACGTCAAAAGCTGGAAAGGGAAGAACTGTCGATAAGGGAAGCCATGGCTGCAACAAAGGTTGGCATTCCGCTGTGATCGGGGAAAAAATTATCTTTGAAGCTTCAGATGGAGGAGGCTGCATACACCATTGGGACGAAGCGGTGTCCGATGGA
>JAKUTG010000213.1:0-4100 GCA_022447905.1 Pseudomonadales bacterium
CCGGACTATAGTGGGAGTTTCGAAAATATCACTATCGACCAAAAGCTGATTGATGAAGGAACTACGCAACTAGCCAGCGAAATTAAAGTGCTGGAGGCATGGCTCGAAGAGTTAGAAGCCTCCAGCGATAACGACGCCGAAGTAATTGCCACCCGTAAATCTTACAACGATATGCTCCGTAGCCGTAAGGAAATGCTCAATACTCTTGAAAACCAAGCCAAACTGCAAGGGATTTAAGCTGGCTTAGTCTCAAACTAACTTAGACATTTCCAGTTCCAAGTTGAGTCTTAATGCTGTCAAAAAATCAAGCCGCTACCATGCTTACCTTACAGTCAAGCATGAATGCGAAGGTCGACCCTAACTGGGTTACAGCTCGATATCCCTACCTACGAGCCGTCGCTATCGAAGGTGCAGAAGCCATTGAGCACCACGGCTGGAAATGGTGGAAGAAGCAAGATAAAGATTTAGCGCAGCTGCAAATGGAATTGGTCGATATCTGGCACTTCATTCTCTCTGAAATTCTGTTGCGCAATGGCCAAAGCCAAGCAGCTCCGTTAAACCATTTACTAAATGCGCTAAAGCAGGCCAACAACCAACAATACATTGAATTTGATAACGCAACGTACATTCTTAAAGAGCTCGATCTAATAACAAAATTAGAACTTTTAATCGCAATTTCAATAGCAAGACGAATTGAGTTAGCTGTATTTGAATCGATTATGCACGACTGCAAACTGAGCTGGACCGAACTCTTCTGTCAATATGTAGGTAAAAACGTTCTCAACATGTTTCGCCAGGATAACGGTTACAAAAATGGCACTTATCAGAAAATTTGGGCGGGACGAGAAGACAACGAACATCTTGTAAAGATCCTAGAATCACTGGATCCCAATATTCCAAACTACAAGGACGAAATCTACAGCGCTCTCGTAAGTGCCTATCCAATTTAACTCCGTTTAAGCGTAATAGGCATTCTCTTTATTAGAGTGATCAGTAATGTCTCTTACTTCTTTTAGTTGAGGAATATGAGACAGCAAAGCTTTTTCCACACCCTCCTTCAACGTTAGGTCTACCATTCCACAACCTTGGCAGCCGCCGCCAAAACGCAGTACGGCAATGTTGTCCTTAAATATCTCTTCCAATGACACATGCCCACCGTGAGCTGCTAATCCGGGATTAATTTCATTGTAGAGTACGTAATTAATACGGTCCTCAATCGGACTGTCATCGGTAATATTAGGCAACCGCGAGTTTGGAGCTTTTATAGTCAGCTGCCCTCCCATAGAATCTTTGGAGAAATCAACTACCGCGTCTTTAAGAAAAGGTATACAATTCTGATCGATGAAGGCTTTGAAGCCTCCATATTGGTTCATTTCGTCATCCTCTTTTTCTTCTCCTGGTCGACAAAAAGATATGCAGGTCTCGGCTCGTGGAGTCCCTGCATCCAGGATAAAAATCCGTACGGCAATACCTTCACAGCCTTGCTTCTTCAAAAGTTCGGTAAGGTATTCTTGGCCGGAGTCAGTGATAGTGACCATAGGAGTTTCTCGTGGTGTCCTTGCAGTGGCGCAATAGTAAACTATTGAGCTTGAAATGAGAATACCTGAGCATATTAGTTGGTTATTTAATTTGTTGCCCGAAAGCGGGTATTTGTTAGAATTGCGAGCTTTTTAAGTCGCTCAAATGCAGGTAATAGCGTGAATCCGAGTAAAGATGAACAAATCCTCCGCGAATTGCTGGAACAACGCATCCTGATTCTAGATGGTGCTATGGGGACTATGATTCAGTCGCATCACCTCGATGAGACAGCATTCCGTGGCCCAAGATTCGCAACTCATTCCCATGATCTCGCGGGAAACAATGACTTGTTATGCCTTACACAGCCTGAGTTAATCAAGAATATTCACCGTGCCTACTACCAAGCCGGTGCCGACATCATTGAGACAAACTCCTTTAATGCTACACGCAGCTCACAGGCAGACTATCGACTAGAAGATATTACCTATGAGCTTAATCTGGAAGCGGCAAAAATAGCACGGGAAGTTTGCGACGAAATGATAAACCATTCTCCAGAAAGACCTCGTTTCGTAGCCGGCGTATTGGGGCCCACCAGCAAAACCGCTTCTATATCGCCTGACGTTAACGACCCAGGGTTTCGTAACACGAGTTACGACGAACTGGTGGAGGATTATAGCGTTTCCGTCTCCGGATTAATTGATGGTGGCGCCCATATAATATTAGTTGAAACAGCATTTGACACTTTGAATGCCAAAGCAGCTATTTTTGCTACGCATCGGGTTTTTGAACAAAAAGAGTTGATACTCCCGGTGATTATTTCTGGCACAATCACTGATGCCAGCGGAAGAACATTGTCCGGTCAAACTGTTGAGGCATTCTGCAATTCAATCGCCCATGCTAAAGCATTAGCCATCGGATTCAACTGTGCAATGGGGGCTGAACAATTGCGGCCTCATATCGCGGAGTGTTCTTCCATAGTGCCCAGCTATGTTTCAACCCACCCCAATGCTGGGCTACCCAATGAATTTGGCGAATATGATCAAACTCCTGAAGAAATGGCTTCTATCATAGGTGAATTTGCCGAGCAGGGATTTGTTAATATTGTCGGCGGTTGTTGCGGCACAACACCTGACCATATAAGAGCCATAGCTGAAAAGGTCAGCACCATCGCTCCTCGCGGTCTCCCAAAGATCAAACCAGCATGCAGGTTAAGTGGTCTGGAAGCCTTTAATATTGATGATGAGTCACTATTCGTAAATATCGGTGAAAGAACCAACATTACAGGCTCAGAGAGATTTTCTCAGCTTATTCGTGAGGAAAACTATGACGAGGCTCTCGATGTTGCCCGCCAGCAAGTTGAAGCAGGCGCACAGATCATAGATGTCAATATGGATGAAGGCATGCTGGATTCAAAAGCTGCGATGGAGACATTTCTGAACCTGATCGCTGCGGAACCGGAAATCAGTAAAGTGCCCCTAATGATAGATTCTTCAAAGTGGGAAATCATTGAGGCAGGGCTCAAATGCTGCCAAGGCAAAACGATAGTAAATTCGATTAGCCTTAAAGAAGGGGAAGAAGATTTCCTTACAAAAGCGGGCATCTGTCTGAAGTATGGGGCGGCAGTTGTCGTTATGTCATTTGACGAAAAAGGCCAAGCGGACACCTTGGCACGTAAAAAGATAACCTGTCAGCGTAGTTACGATCTTCTTGTCGATAAACTTCATTTTCCAGCTACAGATATTTTTTTCGAACCAAACGTTTTCGCCATTGCCACTGGCATAGAGGAACACAACAACTATGCCGTCGATTTCATCGAGTGCTGCCGGTTTGTCAAAGCTAAATTACCAGGGGCGTTTGTGTCAGGAGGCATCAGTAATGTGTCTTTTTCATTTCGCGGTAATAACGCCATACGAGAAGCTATCCACTCTGTATTTCTTTACCATGCTATCAAGGCAGGATTAGATATGGGGATCGTCAATGCCGGCCAATTAACCGTATACGACGACATTTCCGCAGACCTAAAAGAAGCCGCAGAAGCCGCTGTGCTTAATAAAGATCCGAACGCCACTGACCGCCTTATGGAACTTGCTCAGTCTGTCAACAGAACAACAAGTCCAGAGCAGGAGGAAACACTGCCATGGCGCTCGAGGAATGTGGAAGATCGCCTCAGCTATGCGTTAGTAAAGGGTATTACGAAATTCATAGTAGAAGATACTGAAGCTGCCCGACAACAAGTCAGCAACCCTATTGGAGTTATTGAGGGATCCCTGATGCGGGGCATGGATGAAGTTGGCGATCTAATAAGCAGTGGCAAAATGTATTTACCACAGGTTGTAAAAAGTGCTCGCGTAATGAAGCAAGCCGTCGCCTACCTACTACCATTTATTGAGGCCGAAAAGGGAACCACAGGAATTCAAAGTAAAGGCAAGATTTTACTAGCCACGGTGAAAGGTGATGTACATGATATTGGTAAGAACATCGTTGGTGTCGTACTCGGCTGCAATAACTATGAAGTAATCAATTTAGGTGTCATGGTCTCTTGTGAAAAGATTCTGCAGGTCGCTCGCAAGGAAAATGTCGAC
>JAKUTG010000214.1:0-4092 GCA_022447905.1 Pseudomonadales bacterium
TCTCGGAGTACTGCCGCCACCTCTAGACCTATATAACCAGCGCCAATGATTAATGCCTTCTTACCAGGACGTACATGCCTCTTTAATTGGGCTACATCGGCGGCAGTACGGACATAAATAATATTCGCGAAATCTGAGTCAAATTGAAGAGTTCTTACTAGGGATCCTATGCAAATTGCCAACTTATCATAATGAAGAGCTTGCCCATCATTCAAATTGACAACCTTGTTTGCTCGATCTATCTCTATCACGGTGCTGCCCAATAATAGTTCTATTCCATTATCTTCGAAAACCTTTACCGGTCGCAGCCGTATACCGTCCAGTTCCTTGTTACCAGCCAGATGCTCTTTGGACAAGGGTGGGCGATGATAAGGCAACTCCTTCTCTGTCCCAATCAATTTAATGGCCCCTTCCCAACCTTCTTTTCGAAGTTGTAAACCCAGGGTAACGCCGGCATGACTCGCGCCTATAACGATGCAGATCTTATTGTTCATACATGTATTTCCAAACCTATTTTTCTAGAAAAGCGAAGCACGGCCCTCATTGTTAGAATTTTCCAATGTAAATCACTCTACCCCCCCCCTGGTAGTTGCCAATCAATTGGGGCCTTTCCTTGGCTATCCAAGTAGTCATTCGCCTTGGAAAAGTGGTGGTTTCCAAAAAACCCTCTGCTCGCAGACAATGGGGACGGGTGTGGCGATTGCAACACCAAGTGTTTTTGTCTGTCTATTATCGCTCCTTTCTTCTGCGCGTAACTTCCCCACAGTATGAAAACTATACCCATTTTCTTTTCATTGAGTATCGCGACGATTTTGTCGGTAAATTGCTCCCAGCCCTTACCTTGGTGCGAGCCCGCCCGTTCTGCTTCAACCGTAAGTACCGCATTCAGAAGCAGAACGCCTTGCTCTGCCCAATAAGTTAAACAACCGTGGGCTGGCTGTATCAATCCTAAATCACTCTCCAGCTCCTTATATATATTTACCAGAGAGGGAGGTATTTCTACACCATGCTTCACGGAAAAACATAGACCGTGTGCCTGACCGGCACCATGATAAGGATCCTGACCTAAGATGACGACGTTAACATTATCAAAAGCGGTGGCATTTAAAGCAGTAAATATTTCATCGCCCGGGGGGAATATCTGCTTGCCTTTGGCTTTTTCGTTGAGGAGAAACTGTCGGAGGCTGCGCATGTACCCCTCGCCAAATTCTTTAAATAGTATCTTTTTCCAAGAATCTTCAAGCTTGATCGATCGTTGAGTATTAATTGCGTTTTCAGTCGCTATCATGCTGTGGGCGCATGTGAGGAAATAACAATACATCCTTAATCGATGGCGAATCGGTAAACAGCATGACAACCCGATCGATGCCTATCCCCTCACCTGCAGTGGGTGGCATTCCGTATTCTAGCGCCGTGACGTAGTCATTATCAAAATGCATCGCCTCCTTATCACCCAATTCTTTCTGAGCAGCCTGGGCTTTGAACCGATTAGCCTGATCTTCTGGATCGTTAAGTTCGGAAAATCCATTAGCCAATTCTCGACCACCAATTATCAATTCGAATCTATCCGTCACTTCGGGATTCTTTTCATTGCGCCTAGCCAAGGGCGATACCTCAATTGGGTATTCCGTTATAAATATGGGCTGATCTAGCTGCCGCTCCACTTTCTGCTCAAAGATTTCCATGACGATCTTCCCTTTTCCCCAAGCCTCATCGAAATGTATATCAAGACTATTCGCTAGCTTAATCACTGAGTCTTTGCTTTTAAATTCTTGCTCTTTTGCATTGCAAAACTTTTTGATTGCCTCCATTACTGTCATACGTTCGAAAGGCTTTGCAAAATCATAACTTGAGCCTTGGTAATTGATAGTTGTAGCTCCAAGTACGTTCTCGGCAATATTCCGGAACAAGTCTTCAGTCAAATCCATCAGATCCTGGTAACGCGCATATGCTTGATAGAACTCCAGCATCGTGAATTCAGGATTATGACGAGTCGATAGTCCTTCATTTCGAAAGTTACGATTTAGTTCGTATACTTTTTCAAATCCGCCTACGATCAGACGTTTCAGAAAAAGCTCGGGAGCCACCCGGAGGTACATGTCTTGATCAAGAGCATTATGGTGGGTGATAAATGGACGGGCGGTTGCCCCACCCGGAATAATCTGCATCATGGGGGTTTCGACCTCAATAAACCCCAGATCTTCAAAATACTTCCGTATAAATCCAATAATGCGAGATCGCATTTCAAAGACAGCACGAGATTTTTCATTTACGATCAAATCGACATAGCGTCTCCGATAGCGCATCTCGGTGTCAGTTAACCCACGATACTTATCCGGCAGTGGCCGCAATGACTTCGTCAATAATTCAAACCCTGCAACCCGCACTGTAAGTTCATCTTTTCCGGTTTTAAACACTTCACCTTTCACTCCGATTATGTCGCCGAGGTCTAATGATTTTAGTTCTAGTGCCAGATCTTTCGGAAAAGACTTGTTGTTCATATACAGCTGTATTTGGCCACTCGCATCTTTTATCACAACAAAAGGTCCGCGCATGCGCACGATACGCCCAGCAATAGTTGTTTTTAGTGCAAGCTTCTCCAGTTCTGTTTGACTTTTATCACCACAGAGAGAATGTAAATCTTCAGCAATATGTTGCCTGACGAATTCATTAGGAAACGCCTGCCGCTCACTGCGTATAGCATCTAGTTTTTCACGGCGCTGAGCGATCAGCTTATTTTCATCTTGTTCTGACATTTTAACTCTACACTACAACCCCATCTTTAAAGTGGCTTCGATGAATTTATCCAAGTCGCCATCCAGTACTGCGGTGGTGTTTGTTACCTCTATATTCGTTCTCAGATCTTTAATACGTGAGGAATCAAGCACATAAGACCTGATCTGGTTACCCCAGCCGATATCGGCCTTGGATTCTTCAATAGACTGCATCTCTTCCTTACGTTTCAATTCTTCAAGCTCATATAATTTGGCCTTTAATTGCTTAATAGCCATGTCCTTATTCTTATGCTGAGATCGCTGACTCTGACACTGCACAACGATCCCACTTGACTCATGGGTCAGCCTAACCGCTGAATTAGTTTTATTAACGTGTTGGCCTCCGGCACCACTAGAACGATAAGTATCGACTCTCACATCAGACATATCCAAATCCACTTCAATTTCATCATTGATCTCAGGAGAAACAAAGATAGAAGCAAAAGACGTATGGCGTCGGCTCCCAGAATCGAAAGGTGATTTTCGCACCAATCGATGCACTCCTGTTTCGGTCCTTAACCAACCGAAGGCGAACTCCCCAGTGAAATAAATGGTGGCACTCTTTATACCAGCGATATCGCCGCCAGACACTTCCACAAGGTCAGCCTTAAATCCTTTCTCCTCACCCCAGCGCAGGTACATGCGCAATAACATCTCCGCCCAATCCTGGGCTTCCGTCCCACCCGAACCGGCCTGAATATCCACATAAGCATTTGCAGAGTCCATCGCACCGGGAAACATACGCCGGAATTCCAATACCTCTAATCGCTCTTGGAGTTGGTCAAGATCATTGCTAGCGGCGATGAACAGCTCCTGATCGCATTCCTCTTGCGCTAAAGTCAGTAGTTCCTCGAGTTCCCCAATACCGTTGTATAGTTTTTCCATGGTATGAACAACCGCCTCTAGGCTGGATTGCTCCTTGCCCAGTGCCTGAGCGTATTCAGGGTTTTCCCAGACTGAAGCTTGACCGAGCTCCAGTTCCACTTCAGTTAAACGTTCACGCTTTTCCTCAAAGTCAAAGATACCCCCTGAGGCTGTCAGTCCGGGAATTCAATTCCTTTAGTCTTGCCAGTTGGCTATTTATCTCCAGCATTTTCATCTACCCACGACACGCACGAGAAAATGCGCATTTTACCCCAATAGCCTGTTTATTCCAGCGTTGACCTAATCGTTTAGGCAGGTTCGTTCACATTACAATAAACCATAATGCGGTTATAGTAGGCTAAATCTGCCCAACACATTAGGAAATCCTAAATCAATTCTTCTTGTGAAAATCGAAAATGCCTCGTTAAGCTGGATTGATTCGAATCTTCCTTTC
>JAKUTG010000215.1:0-4077 GCA_022447905.1 Pseudomonadales bacterium
TTAATCATTTATATGTAGCAGATGGTCATCACCGATCTGCTGCGGCACAGCGAATTAAGAGATTAAGCCAAGGCCGCAATCCAAATCACACCGGCGAAGAATCTTATAACTTTTTCCTTGTGGTGTTATTTCCAGAAAAGCAGGTCCAGATTCTGGATTACAACCGAGTAGTTAAAATTGAAAGCAATATGTTTCCCACCAGACTTTTGAATGACATAGGTAAGTACTTCGATGTTATTAAAGTAGAAAGTGCGACTATGGCGAAACCTAGCATACCGAGATGTTTTGGCCTTTATTTGAATAACTGCTGGTACCAACTAACAGTAAATAACAAGCTTAGAGCTCAAATCGATGAAAACAATCCCACTGAAAGTCTGGATGTGAGCATAATGCAAAATACAGTATTTGAGCCTTTACTGGGCATCAAAAATCAACGTACCGATAAACGGGTGGATTTTGTCGGTGGTATTCGTGGGCTAGAAGAGCTGGAAAAGCGAGTTAACTCCGGGAAATGGCAGGCAGCGGTTGCGTTTTATCCGACTTCGGTTGAAAGCCTAATGGCAATAGCCGATGCGGATGAAGTCATGCCACCAAAATCCACTTGGTTTGAACCGAAACTCAAAAGCGGACTGGTTGTGCACATGCTCGATTAGCCTGTCTATCGATTTTTTAGGCGTATAGATTTCTAAGTAATGACAAGAAACTCGTTGTAAAAAATGCAGTCCCGCTATTGAAGCGGGAACTGCGAATCAGTTTCAACGATTCCTTTCTATGGGCCATTCCTTAGCATGTAACAATTGTCCGGAAAGGGCTATTCAGGCAGCGTCCCGTTTTTCAACGGGCTTGGTTTCTTCGACTTCAATGGGTTTGTTCGAATCGTTCTCAATAGGGATTGATTTTGGTTTCATAGCTTCCGGTATCTCGCGTGCCAGATCTATGTGCAATAACCCATTTTGCAAGCGCGCTTGAGTTACCTCTACATGGTCCGCGAGCTGGAAACGGCGCTCGAAATTACGTGCCGCTATACCCTGATGCAGATAATTGATTTCTAGGTCTTCTCCATTATGCCTAGTGCCTTTGACAACAAGTAATTGCTGTTCTATCTGTATATCCAGTTCGTTTTTTACAAACCCTGCTACGGCCATAGTAATTCGGTACTGGTCTTTATTCAGTAATTCTATGTTGTAGGGTGGGTAACCATTTGAATTGGCGTCGCTTCGACTAACTGTCTTCAGTAGGCTAGACAAGTGGTCAAACCCAATAGTTGTTCGATACAAGGGTGAAAAGTCAAAATTATGCATATACATATCCTCTTTAAAGTACTTAATTTTTGTCGAAATCGACGGCAAATATAGGTACTTAAGCAATATGGTTAAAGAGAAGCCCATCTTAGCGATCAGGCCAGTCCGCAAGTCTCCGATTAAGACGACTTACTTCAAGTTCTTATATGGGGGGTTGATTCGCTAGCTTCAAGGTTGGCCGAAAATCATCATCTTATTTTTTCGTATTGTGGTGGGGTAGGAATGGTTGCCATCTGTTACCTAGATATACTCTGGGTACGTTCTAGATCATTAGTAAGTCCATGAACTCGTTGACGGGCGTTTGCTCAAGCCGCTTCTGATCTTTGCATTGAAAATAGATATGATTGCATCGCTCGGTCGGAAAATGGCTAGCCAAGTTGGTTTGAAATTTCTTTTCTAATAGTGGAATTCCTTCGCTTCGCCGGCGCTTGTGACCCACCGGATAATCGATCTCCACTTTATCAGTGTAATTTCCGTCCTTGAAGAAAACTTGTAAAGCGTTGCCGATACTGCGTTTGTCAGCATCCATGTATTCCCTTGTATATCTGGGATCTTCGTGAATTTCCATCTTTTCTCTGAGCTCATCGATTATAGGGTGTGCCTTATGGAAGCTATCCTCGTAGTCCTGCGCAGTAAGGTTGCCGAAGGCCAGTGGAACAGCTGTCATATATTGCAAACAGTGATCCCGATCGGCAGGATTATTGAGAGCCCCACCTTTACTAATAATGCGGATTGCGGATTCCTGTGTGTGAATGACTATCCTTTCAATATTATCGAGGCGGTCTTTCACTTGAGGGTGTAGTTTCACGGCTGCCTCTGCCGCAGTTTGTGAATGGAATTCAGCGGGGAAAGAAATTTTAAAGAGTATATTTTCTATTACATAACATCCGTAAGGCCTGGAAAAAGAGAAAGGTTTCCCGTTGAAAGAGACGTCGTAAAAACCCCATGTTTGTGCTGTTAGAGCACTGGGATAACCGATTTCACCCCGGAGGGTCAGATCTGCGAGCCGAACAGCCCGAGAGGTGGCATCGCCGGCAGCCCATGATTTGCGAGGCCCAGCATTTGGGGCATGCCGATAAGTACGTAAACTAGAGCCGTCCAACCAGGCCTGAGACAGGGCATCGATAATCTGTTGCCGTGTGCCCCCTAACATATGTGTGGCTATAGCTGTGGAAGCCACACGAACCAGCAATACATGACATAAACCCACGCGGTTAAAACTGTTCTCAAGTGCGATAACACCCTGAATTTCGTAAGCTTTTATCATAGCCGTAAGTACATCACGCATGGTTAGCGGTGCACTTCCAGTTTTAACTCTTTGCTGGGAAACAAAATCGGCGACTGCCAAGATCGCACCAAGGTTGTCAGAAGGATGACCCCATTCGGCTGCCAGCCAGGTATCATTGTAGTCTAGCCACCGGATCATACAGCCAATATCCCAAGCTGCTTTAGTCGGATCCAAACGGAACTGGGTTCCCGGAACCCTGGCACCGTTAGGAACTAGCGTGCCTTCGACGAGTGGGCCCAGTAACTTTGTGCATTCCGGGAATTGCTGGGACAGGAAAGCACAGCCAAGTGCGTCCATCAAACAATTCCTGGCAGTATCATAGGCATCTACTGATTCGATCTCGTAGTCACATACGTAATCGGCGATATCTAGGAGCACCTGATCGGGTTCCGGGCGAGCATTTAAATCTACATTATCAGCCATTTTAAAGTATAAAAATCAAATATTTACTTAATAAATTGTATGTAAAATATCGTGTTTTGTACACGAATTCGGGTCGGCAGGAAAGCTTTATCCAGGCCCCAATTACCTGGGAAAGTAAAGTCTCCTTAATTAAATAGAAGCTGGATATTTGCCGTAGTTATCTGCTATCTATTTTGGATGTCTACCCATTCTGTCGTCTCAGGACCTGTGTAATCAGCGCTAGGCCGAATGATTCGGTTGTTGGCTCGCTGTTCCTTAACATGGGCCGCCCAACCTACTACTCTGGACATTACGAAGATAGGGGTAAATAGCTTTGTTGGGATGTCCATGAAATGGTATGCCGAAGCATGGAAAAAATCTGCATTACAGAACAGTTTTTTCTCCCGCCACATCACCTCTTCACACCGCTCAGAAACAGGATAAAGCACCGCATCACCTACCTGCTTGGCGAGATTTTTTGCCCAACCTTTGATAATCAGGTTACGAGGATCAGATTCTCGGTAAATAGCATGACCGAAACCCATGACTTTTTCTCTACGCTCCAGCATGGCGAGAAGCTCCTTTTCTGCTTCGTCAGGGGAGGACCATTTCTCAATCATATTCATTGCCGCTTCATTTGCGCCTCCGTGCAATGGGCCCCTTAGACTACCGATAGCGCCGGTAATACAAGAATGCATGTCTGACATGGTTGAGGCGCAGACCCGGGCGGTAAAAGTTGACGCATTGAACTCATGTTCAGCATAGAGAATCAGAGACACATTCATCACCTGACGGAATAGGTCATTGGGTGGCTCACCACTCAGCATGTGGAGGAAATGCCCACCAATTGAGTCATCATCTAAGGCTGTGTTTATGCGTTTTCCTTCGTGGGAGAAGCAATACCAATAGCAAATGATCGAGGGGAGGACGGCGAGGAGTCGGTCAATCACTTCATCCTGCTGTTCGAAAGAAATCTCCGGCTCTAGGTGGCCCAGCATTGAGCAACCGGTTCGCATGCCGCCCATCGGATGGGCGGAGGCAGGTATCCTTTCCAATGCATCCCTAAGCGCTTGAGGTAAATCCCGT
>JAKUTG010000216.1:0-4017 GCA_022447905.1 Pseudomonadales bacterium
AAAAAATTATTCCAAATATTGGGTAGACGATAAAGAAAGTCCTTGATACACTCTAAGCAGAAAAAATAGAAATCATTGATGGAGAGTCTTAAATGAACTTAAAATGGGGATTGATTGGTGCAGGAAGCGTAGCACAGCGTCGAGCAATGCCTGCGATCAATAAGGCTATCAACGCAGAACTTCATGCGTTAATGTCCCGTGATGAAGTGCGAGCAAAACAGCTCGCGGAAACGCATAGGGCATCAAAATACTATACTTCCGTTGCAGATTTAATTTCCGATACAGAACTCGACGCTGTTTATATCTCGACACCAGTCTACATGCACTGTGAGCCAACGATCGAAGCTGCAGAAAGCGGTTTGCATATCATGTGTGACAAACCGATGGCAATGGATGTGAATGAGTGTCAAAGGATGATTGATGCTTGCAGTAGTAATGGGGTCCAATTGCAAATTTGTTTCCTTTTTCGTTTTCATTCTGCATTTCAGCAAATTAAAGGATGGATAACTGAAGGACGCTTGGGTCGTGTTGTTCAGGCACGAATTCCGTTTATGAAATATGTACCAAAACTACCAAGCGATTGGCACATAGACCCCAGCAAAAGTGGTGGTGGTAGTTTAATCGATCTCGGTGTTCACAGTATTGATCTGTTTGAATATCTGATTGGGGAAGTGGTTGAGGTCAGTGCATTTTGCAATAGTGTTATTCACAATTACAATGTGGATGAGACTGCCATGCTAATGATGCGTTTTAAGAATGGGGGGCAAGCGGTTACCGAAACAAGCTTTACAGCGGTTGGATCGGATCAAATTCTTGAAATTTATGGAACTGAGGCTCCGTCGTTGTCTTCAACGATGACGGTTGGAAGATTAAAACGGTCGTTGACGGTCATCGGCAGGTAATTGGATCCCAATACGAAGATTTGTTTCAGCTACAATTTGAGCATTTTGCTCGATGTGTTTCTGGGGACGAGCAACCTATTGTGTCAGGGTACGATGGGTTACAAAATATGAAAATTGTTTCCGCTGCATATGAATCAGCCGAAAATAAAAAAGTGGTTTTTGTGTAACAACATGTTACGTTTAAACAAATGTTATATGCTTCTTGCCTGAATGTGTAACAGATTGTCACATCTCCCTTGACAAATGGGACTGTTTAAGATAGAATCCACAATCTAAGCTGTTTGCTGAATCGTAGCGGATTTGACAGATGGTTAGATGAAGTTTCTTTCATCATAGACACT
This sequence comes from Pseudomonadales bacterium, assembly GCA_022447905.1. GTDB lineage: Bacteria > Pseudomonadota > Gammaproteobacteria > Pseudomonadales > Pseudohongiellaceae > UBA9145. The sequence continues at coordinate 1,244 of JAKUTG010000216.1, forward strand.
AAGAAAATATCAAAGACTAGGAGAAATGATTCTATGGCAATTCAACCCCTCGGAGACAGAATTCTGGTTGAGCGGCTTGATGAAGATGAGCAAACCACCAGTGGCGGTATTATTATTCCTGATACAGCCAAGAGAAACCATCAGAAGGCTTCGTCAAAGCTGTTGGCCCAGGTGTGCGCGCCGATGACGGCGAACGACGGCCAGTCGACCTGTCTGAAGGCGACAAAGTGTTATTCGGAAAATTCGCTGGAACCGAAGTCACATACGAAGGTACCGAATATCTCATCATGCGTGAAGACGATATTCTGGCAATAATCTAGTTTTAGTGCATTCCAAAAGGTGTTAGGAGAATATAATAATGGCTAAGCAGTTAATCTTCAACGAAGAGGCTCGCGGGGCAATTAGGCGGGGCGTTGACAGTCTTGCCGAAGCGGTCAAGGTAACCCTTGGTCCGAAAGGGCGTAATGTGGTCATCGACAAGAAATTCGGTGCTCCCACGATTACCAAAGACGGCGTCACTGTAGCTAAGGAAATCGAACTTGAAGACGCCTATGAGAACATGGGTGCACAGATGGTCAAGGAAGTAGCGTCTAAGACCAGTGATGTCGCTGGTGATGGAACGACAACGGCTACTATTCTGGCACAGTCAATTTACAGTGAAGGTTTGAAAAATGTTGCCGCTGGGCATAACCCAATGGCAATTAAGCGCGGTATTGAAAAAGCAGTCAACGTGGTTGTGGATTCTCTTCGGGAACTCAGCCAGGAAACCTCCGGCAAAGAGGAAATTGCACAGGTTGCTTCTGTTTCTGCCAATAATGATCCGGATATTGGTGATTTGATTGCCGATGCCATGGAGAAAGTTGGCAAAGATGGTGTTATCACGGTGGAAGAAGCCAAGAGCCTTGACACTAATCTTGATGTGGTTGAAGGTATGCAATTTGACCGTGGTTATTTGTCGCCTTATTTCGTCACCGACTCCGATCGAATGGAAGTGGTTTTGGAAGATACGTACATCCTGATCCACGAGAAGAAAATTTCGGCCTTAAAAGAGCTGGTGCCGTTACTTGAAAGCGTCGCGCAACAGGGTAAACCTCTTTTAATTATCGCCGAAGATGTTGAAGGAGAGGCCTTGGCAACTCTGGTAGTGAACCGAATTCGAGGGACTATCCGCGGTGCAGCGGTTAAAGCGCCGGGCTATGGAGATCGCCGCAAAGAAATGTTGGAAGATCTAGCCGTCCTGACCAATGGCCGGATGATTTCTGAGGATCTGGGTATTAATCTTGAAAGTATCAATCTGAATGACCTTGGCCAAGCCAAGCGAATAGTGATTGATAAAGACAACACGACGGTCATTGAAAGTGGTGGTAGTTCTGAAGCCATTCAGGGCAGAATCCAGCAAATTCGTCGTCAGATCGAAGACACAACATCAGACTACGATCGCGAGAAGTTGCAAGAACGTCTTGCCAAGTTGGCGGGTGGAGTGGCAGTGATTAATGTAGGTGCGGCCACAGAAGTAGAAATGAAAGAGAAGAAAGCCCGTGTAGAAGACGCCATGCATGCGACGCGAGCGGCAGTTGAAGAAGGGATTGTGCCGGGAGGAGGCGTAGCCTTGGTACGAACTATTTCGGCTCTTGAGACTTTGGATTCTGATGATCCTTCAGAACAGGTTGGTGCGGATATTGTCCGTCGTGCGGTAGAAGAGCCGTTACGTCAGATAGCCAAGAATGCGGGTCAGGAAGATTCAGTTATAGTAGCCAGAGTCAAGGAAGAAGGCGGAAATATAGGTTATGATGCCTTGAGGGATGAGTTTGGTGATATGTTTGAGGCGGGAGTAATAGATCCGACCAAGGTAGTTCGTGTAGCCTTACAGAATGCGTCAAGTATTTCTAGTTTGATGATAACCACGGAAGCCTTAGTTGCAGACATTCCGGAGGAAGCCCCTCCAATGCCTGCAGGACCACCGGATGGCGGCATGGGTGGTATGTATTAAATACAATCCGGGCAAAGACAAAAGGGCCAAATCCTGCAATATGGATTTGGCCCTTTTCTTTTATTTTACGTTGCATCTACTAGACTTTAATCACAAATTCATTCAATAATATTTCCAATGGTTTTTACTGCTACAGATATCTATAGCTTAATACGCCATGTGAGTGACCTATCAACTCTCTGATAAAGGGGTCTATCTGTGCAGTTGTTAATCTGTTAACTACTATATGCTGAATGTATGGAAGTCCCTATTCCTCTCCCTAATACCCAGCTTCTTGAGATATCTGGCAAACCACCTGCTAATCAAAGCTACGTAACCTGTACTAACCATGTTCTTCAGATTCAGGAACAGTTTCTTGTTAATGAGTTGACTTACCTAATTGTACATAGTCAAGAACCCAAGTTCCAAAAGTTCAGGATAAAGTAAAATTGGATGATATGTTAGTGCGTCTAGACACCTAAGAACTGATATTCAGTTGTTGATAGTTGTTTAGCTTGATTAGTTGTCAGAACAGACCCAACTCCTATCCGATTATTTCAATTCCTTCAACCTCGAAACACGGACACCTTTTGAGCTTAGCCAAGATAGAAATGTACCAGCAACCGTTTATAATGTGTCAGTAATACCAGTTAGAAACATCAGCGTAGGTTATTTAGAAGCAGGCAGCTATGTCAACCAATCAAAAAATATTATTTGATCTGCTTCTAGTTAAAATAAAAAACGCTAGTGTACGAGCATTTTAGGTGGATTATTTTGTTACAGTAGAGCATGAATTTTAAGCAAA
>JAKUTG010000217.1:0-4003 GCA_022447905.1 Pseudomonadales bacterium
CGGAGCGTGGCAGCCACCGCCTCCAATCGCGCCCGCAAGAAGATCAGTCATGATGGCGAGTCCAGACCCCTTATATTCCCCCATAGGCATCAAAGCTCCACGTGGATCGGTATAAAGAGCCGCTGGATCGCGTGTCGGCGTACCGCTAGCATCGAGAAGGGTGTCGGGTGGGAGTTTCGAACCTTTGTTAAGTGCTACTTTGACTTTGCCTTCCGCAAGTTTAGATGTTGCGGCATCGAATATTATCGAGTCGCCATCACTTTTCGGCATACCGATGGATATAGGATTGGTCGCATAACGGCCTTTGGTGCCACCGAACGGTGCAACTATGGTTGATGCACCGGAAGTATTTACAAAATGAAGGGAAGCCTGGCCTGCGTCGGCGGCTTTTTCTGACCAATCGCCGATTCGACCGAGATGACCAACGTTTCCTACACTGACCATTGAGATTCCAAATTTGCTTGCTTTCTGAATGCCAACATCGATGACTTGATTTCCAATGGTTTGACCGAATCCTCTATTTCCATTAAACACGGAGATTGTGTCATTTTCGAAATTGATAGAAGCCGTTTGATTGGGGATCACGTCTCCTTTGCGCCAGAACTCGATATACTGCGATATCCGAATAACACCGTGAGAGTCGTGGCCGGTCAAATTCGCGCGGACGAGGAGTCGGCTGATGTTTCTTGCTTCCGCATCATCGCAACCAATTGCGGCAAAGATTGTTCTGGAAAACTCTTCTAGTTCCGTGAATGTAATTATCATAGTTTTCGGGTGATAGGATTAATTAAAAAAATATGCCAAAAAATTTGGTTACAGGGGTGAGATATGAAGAATGTACATAAACTATTTCGGCATGAAGGGCAAGAAATTTTAATAAATATTATTCGGGAGAGCTTCTCATGATTGGAGAACCAGTAGGGCTGGTTGTGAGGAAAAATTTCGAAAGGCCGTCGGCGGAGCTCGTTAAGATATTCCAAGGCGTGCCAACAGGATTTGTCGTTGATGCCCAAAATGGGACTGGGGCATTGGATTGGAGAATAAAGCCCGTTGATTCAAAGATGTGCTTTGCGGGCCCTGCGATGACGGTAGAGGCTGAGCCCCGCGATTACCTCCCTGTTCAGCCGGCGATAGCACTGTCTCAGCCTGGTGATGTTCTGGTTATTTCAAATGGGGGATATGACGGTGCTGCAGTCATTGGCGACAATGTAGCGGCGATGGCGAGAAATCAAGGTCTTGCAGCAATTGTGACAGATGGATTGGTGAGGGATATAGAAGGAATTCTGGCGGCAGAGATTCCGGTATTTTGTTGTGGGGTTTCTCCCAATTCCCCTTATGCGTATGGTCCAGGGAGAGTCGGTTTACCGATCGCTATTTCTCGATCGGTAATTCAACCGGGCGATATGATTGTTGGCGATGGAGACGGGGTAGTCGTGATCTCTAGAGGTGATATTGATAAAGTGATTTCAAGTATTGAAGCTGTGAAAAAAAGAGAGGCTGAACTCGAATCGAAAATAGAAAAAGGTCTTTGTTATGCGGCCTGGGTGGATGATTACCTACAGTCCAATCGGACAAAATACTTAGACTGACGATTTGCCGCTAGCAGAAAAAACAACATTGATTCTTCATCCATATTTGAAGTTACGAAAAACATTGTTTGTAATGCTCAAGTTTTATTTTGAATTCCGAGTTGTCGATAACTTTAGGATCAACCAGAACAGAAGGGTGTACCCCGCGTTTAATCGAAAAAACGTGTTCGAGATCCTGAGCTCCAATACCCGCGAAACATTGATCAGTCCAGCACAACGCATGTGGTGTAAGAATCACATTATCCAGCGCCAGCAGGGGGTCGTCAGCATTCGGTGGTTCTGGGTCAAATACATCCAACCCTGCGCCGGCAATAATGCCCGTTTTCAATGCGTTCACTAGCGCATCCTGATCGACCACCGGCCCGCGTGATGTATTGATCAGATAGGCGCTCGACTTCATCAGTTTAAGTCTCGCCCTGTTTACAAGATGGTAGGTTTCGTCAGATAGCGGGACATTGACGGAAAGGAAATCGCTATCCCGAAACACGGTATCAAGATCGGTAAGTTCGACGTCGAGTTCTCGTGCACTCGACGGATCTATGTAAGGATCATGTGCGATGAATCTCATATCAAGTGGCGCACAAAGCCGAAAGACTTCAGCTCCGATGTTCCCAAGGCCGATCGATCCCAGCGTTCTGCCAACGAGTCCAGTACCCATGTGATCCGAACGTTGGGCAAAGTTTGCTGGACCGCCACGGACGAGGGTGTCCTTTAATATAAGTTTTCCTGATAAGGCAAGAATGAAGGTCAGGACCGAAGCCGCCACTGGACGTCTAACACCATCAGGTGTGATCCCAACCGCGATACCTGCTGCAGTGCAGGCTTCCACATCAACCGTGTCATAACCGACACCAAATCGTGTAATTAGCGATAACCGCCCACTTAGAGGAATACTGTCAGCGTCGAATTTCTCGAGCAGGAGTATCAACGCATCGAAGTCTTCCAGGGATTGGGCTGCTATACGACCGCCAACGCCGTACACATAGTCAAATTCAATATCTGGGTCATTCACAAGCGGCGACAGGTCGAACATCGGAAATACCGGTTCACCGTTATCGGTTTGGAAAGAACCGGAAAGAGCCACACGGAACCGATTAGCTTGGTTCATTTCTTATTTCTGCCTTTGCTTCGAGCACAACCTTTACGTAACTCGTCAATGCCATGGCTTAGTGTTTGTTGATAAGCCAGTATATCCGTCTGATAACAGATGACGTCGTAGCCTTTACGAAAACACGCGATACCCTGTTCGGCGGAGACGACCAAGAATCCAAGCGCTTTGCCGTGTTTGGTGGCAGCGCGCCTGATTTCAAGCTCTGCTCTTTTATAGTCAGGATGATCGAACTGCCCGGGGATGCCCATTGACGCGCTGAGATCGAAATGGCCGATCCAGAGGCAGTCCACTCCGGATACAGAGGCAATTGCATCCACGTTCGCGAGTCCCTCCGCCGTTTCGATTAAAGCCGCCATAGCGATTCGGCGATTGGCTGCCGCCAGGGCAGCAGCTGGCGTCTTGGGTACATAGCCGTCATGAGCAACACCCAATGCGATACCCCGTTTCCCCAGAGGGGGGTAACTCATGTGTTGGATTATGTCCTCGGCTTCTTCGGCTGAAGCCACCATGGGCAGTATCAGGCTGTCCGCTCCGACGTCAAGAGCCCGTGCAATATGATGGTAATTTTTCGATGGTGGCCGAACCAGCGAGGGCAGTTCGGCGGCTCTAAGACTAGTGACAATACGCTTGACTTCAGAAATTCCGAAACCCGAATGTTCCATATCGACAAATACAAAATCGATATTGGTCGCCTTCAAAATCTGTCCTATGCCGGGTGTCGAAAACTCGAACAATATGTGGCCGACTTTGAGTTTGCTAGAGGCAAACAATCGTTTCATATTAGGTCTGACCATGTGATTCTCCCTGTTTTAACGGGACCAATCTTTGGCGGTAGCAAATAGCTGACAGGCCATCAGATCAAAGTCTCGGGTCGGATGAAGGATAACAGCACCTGGCAATTTAATTCACGCGATGTCAGTAACTCGGGAAGACGAGCTATCTTGGGACCCGCTCCCGCGCGAGATCCATAGGTTTTAATGGTTGCTGATCTACCGGTTCCACGGTCACAATCGTCATGAGGATGGCACTGGTGAAGTTGGGTACATCATTTTGTACGGCTCGATGCGACTCCAGACAGGAGAAATCAGATAAGTGAGGAAAAGATGAAAACACACACTGCGGTGGATGAGCTCAAGCGCTGTCTCGGCAATATTGAGCGTTTCGATGAACAAGTTAATGCTTTTATTACCGTGCTTTCGGACACTGCGGGGGAAGAGGCTCGGTATGCGGATGAAGAGTTTGCGGGTGGTGGCGGAAAAGGACTCCTGGCTGGTGTCCCTGTCTCAGTCAAAGATTGTGTAGA
>JAKUTG010000218.1:0-3985 GCA_022447905.1 Pseudomonadales bacterium
GATTGAAGAGGCCAACTCTCTTGGTTTAAAGGTGTTTGTTCACCAGCAGCTCGGCGAAGATATTCCCGATCTTATTGCGGCCGGTACCCATGGGTTTTTACACGGTCGTCTTGGTAGACCGGTAGGCCCCGTGATTGCTAAGCAGCTCAAGCGATCCGGTGTCTTTGTGGTGCCTAATCTTGGTCTCGGGGAACTGCGGCGTGAAGCTATCGGCAGAGATCCTTTTCTCGCGGACATACTGTCGAGTGAACTGTTAAATCAATTGTCAACTATAAGTAATCAACGTTCGTTGCAGGTGACTAGGAATACGAGCGTGGAAGAGGAACTGCTAGCCAGCTTTAATGCCCTTCTTGAAGCTAATGTCGATATTGTGCTTGGCACCGATGCAGGTGCTGTTCCCGATCACCCGTTTGGTTATACAGGGCATAGGGAATTGGAAATCTACGTCCGCTTGGGTATGTCTACAATGGAGGCGTTAATGGCGGGCACGAGTAAGGCTGCATCTCATCTGCAATTGGACGACACCGGGTTATTGCAGCCAGGATTTCGGGCTGATTTCGTTGTACTCGAGAAGAATCCACTAGAAGACATTCGGAACACGCGCACCATCTTAGCAGTTTATCTAGGGGGTCGTAGTGTTGATCGTGAGTCTCTTAGAGATAAATGGCAGGACCCCTAGTAGATTTAAAATACAAAATAGCAGTACTCTTCTTGCTCGGTTTATTTTCGTCCCATCATGTAGAATTCATCGTTGGGGTACATGCCAGACATATTGGCGAGACGATTGGACAGAGCAAAAAGACCAGCAATCGCCCCGATATCCCACATGTCATCTTCACTAAAACCATGATCTTTCAGAATTTTGAAGTCAGCTTCATTTACGTCGTGGGATCTTTGCGACACTTTTACAGCGAAGTCCAGCATGGCCATCTGGCGAGGCGTGATTTCCGCTTTGCGATAATTGATGGCAACCTGATCCGCTAGAAGCGGATTCTTTTCCCGGATACGCAGAACAGCCCCGTGAGCGACAACACAGTATAAACACTGATTCTTGCCTGAAGTTGCCACCACTATCATTTCGCGTTCACTCAGGCTCAAACCGCTTTCCCGCTCCATCAGAGCATCGTGGTAGGCGAAGAATGCTCTAAATTCGTCTGGTCGATGAGCTAGGGCAAGGAAGACATTTGGAATGAAACCTACTTTTTCCTGAACAGCAGTAATACGTTCACGGATATCTTCATGAAGAGTTTCCAGTTTTGGCACAGAAAATCGGCTGATAGGTTTTTGACTCATGGGCTAAAAGAGCGTTTCAGTAGATCCGTTTGCATGAATTGTTACGTATTGTACAAGAATCATTCTTACTGTCTGCATAACGGTGAAAATAGTTTATAGTTTCCTATTAACCCCATAACAATCGATTAACTGAAAGAAATAATCATTAATGACTTCTGAAATAGCTAAAGATTTGATCGGTAAGGTATACGTGGTTACCGGAGCCAATAGCGGGATTGGTTTTTCAGCGGTAAGCAATTTTGCCAGCCGCGGGGCAAAGGTCGTCATGGTTTGTCGTAACATCGACCTAGGGTCGGAGGCGCTGGATAAAATTCGTAGTAAAACAAATAACAATAGCTTGGAATTGTTTATTGCAGATTTTAGTTCCCTTGCAAGTGTTAGCAGGGTTGCGGAAGAGATTTTAGAGAAGCACCCGAGAATTGACGTGCTTTGTAACAACGCTGGTGGAGTGAATGGAGCACGTCGAATAACTGCAGAAGGATTTGAAACAACATTTGCTGTAAATCACCTTGCGGGGTTTCTGTTAACCCAAAAATTATTGCCTGCACTTGAGCGGGCAGGCGAGATTCACTCGGCACGTGTTGTTTTTACCAGTTCTTATGGTCATACGAACAGTCCTTTGGATTTTGATGATCTAAACCTTGAACATGGCTACACCACACTCAAGGCCTATGGGCGCTCTAAGTTGATGAACCTTTTAACAGCTCGCGAATTACAGCTGCGCTTTGGAGACAAGAATATCGTCTCCAGTTCATTTCATCCCGGCGCGGTGAGAACACCAATTTGGCGTAAGGGAGGATTAGTGTCAGTCTTGCTGAGTTTTGTTCTGTATCCATTTATGCGGAATATTGAAAAAGGTGCAGAGACCTTTATCTGGCTAGCCAGCTCGGAGGACGACACTGCTAGAAATCCGAATGGAGATTACCATTTCGATCGGAAACTGGGCTCAGCGGCACCATTTGCCACAAAAGAAGCGGCTGAACAACTCTGGCTCATTAGTGAAGAATTGACCCGGCCATTCATTTAAAGCAGTTTCCTATCAGTTATCTTCTATGGGAAGGCTGAAGGCTGCCAGTTGGCCCGGTGTCTGTAATACAATGCGCTGTCTGCCATCGTGCATGTAGGACATCATCCCGTACATTCCCAGCCCAGGTGACTCCACACTGCCCATGCGTTCGCCAGTCGCTTTATTTATGGAAAACAAGTATGGCGTTTCTCCGTCATCGCCGATAGCTGTGTGCAGTAGCATTGTAGGCGTTATCATTAATGCAGAATGATTTATGTTTCCTGTTGGAGGAATATCAAGACCTTGTAGCGCCGGATGGTCCTGGATAAACCTTGGTGTACCGCCATTTGGAATCCACCACAGATGATCACCGGTATTGAGATCAATAGCTGTAATGCGACTGTAGGGTGGTTTCTCAAGAGGCAGTCCACGCGGCCCGCGTACCCCGTTCGGAGTACCCATTCCTACCGCGAATTCTGCGATCGTGACGCCGGTCGGGCGCTCTAGCAAGAGGTCGCGTTCTTCACCAGGCACGATGGTGCGCCAACCGCAGTTGGTACGGGAGATCGTGTAGATGATACCAGTTTGGGGATCAGCGGCAGGTGGCCCGGTGATATTCGTGCCACCTAATTCTCCTGGGCACCAAGCCGAGCCTATCAAGCCTTCCGGATTGTCTTTTTGCATTGGAGGGTTAAATAAGCCTCCCAGTTTGTAATCCGCTACAATATCCAGAGCTTCTCGCCTCAGTTCGGGGGTGAAATCTATTAATCCGTCTACTGACAGCTCTTGTATATCGTAGGGTGCCGGTTTGGTCGGGAATGGCTGAGTTGGAGAAAGCTGTTCACCGGGCACTTTGGACTGTGGAACCGGTCTTTCCACGATGGGCCAGATTGGCTCACCTGTCTCCCGATTAAATGAATAGAGGAACGCCTGTTTGGTTGCCTGGAATACACCTGGCACCTTTCGGCCCGCTACATTAACATCCATTAATAACGGGGCAGTGGGCGTATCATTATTCCATACGTCATGGTGTACCATTTGAAAGTGCCAACGCCTTTCTCCAGTTTCCACGTCCAGTGCAATTAGACTGGCACTAAACAAGTTATCGCCAGGCTGGAAGCCGCCATAAAAATCAATGGTGGCTGCATTGGTAGGTACGTACACGAGTCCCAGTTCTGGATCGGCAGAGAGTGGAGCCCAGGAAGAAACATCACCCGTGAAGGACCAGGCATCATCTTCCCAGGTCTCATGGCCCACTTCGCCTGGACGCGGGATAACATGGAACTTCCATTTAAATTCGCCGGTACGCACGTCGTAGCCAAGAATGTCGCCCGGTACGTTTTCAGTACGTGTCTGGTTGTAACCTTGTTCTGCCGAGTTGCCAACGACGATTGTGTCATTAACGACGATAGGGGGAGAGGAATTTGTGATATACCCTAGTTCCAATGGAATGCCTTGGTATGGATCGTAGGTCTGACCTGAGTTCACCCATGGCCCCCAATCAGAAATGAGATCCGGTATAAGGTCGACCCCCCCGCGCTGAGGAAAGCCTTCAAGTGGTATGGGGGTGCCCCAGTTCTGCAGTAGGTCACCGGTCTTGGCATCAAGGGCGTACAGGAAAAACCCCGGTGTCAACTCCACCACGGCCCCGCACCCGGCTCTTTCGACATATGCGATCCCTATGCG
>JAKUTG010000219.1:0-3727 GCA_022447905.1 Pseudomonadales bacterium
AGGTATGAAATTGGTTGTGGGTGCTGGCAGTCCAGTATTTGCAACAACCACACGTGCGAAGCGAGCTTCATTTTCAGCTACAACTCTAAGACCAATCAATCCTCCCCAGTCTTGTCCAAACAATGTGGCATTCTGCAATTCTAGTTGTTCGACTAATTCAGTCATCGCATCCACATGAAAAAGATAGGTATGGGTATCCATACTTATCGGCTTGTCCGAGCGACCAAAACCAATCAGATCGGGAACGATGGTACGGAACCCGGCCTCAGTGAGAACCGGTATCATCTCACGATATAGATAGGACCATGAGGGCTCGCCGTGAATCATCAGAATCACTTCACCGTCCGCCGGACCTTCATCCAGATAGTGAACGCGGTAGCCGCGAATATATAGATAGTTAGGTTCGAAACTATAACCTGGCAGGTTTTCGAATCGGCTGTCAGGTGTGCGTAAAACGCCTGGCCTGATTTCATCAGCCATGATAATACTTGGAACTAATATGGCGACCAGAAAGGCGATGGCAAGAATTCTGTTCATACCGTTTCTCCGTGTAAAAGTAAATTGATTATAGAATAAATGCTTGAGCTTACAATGCTCAGAAATTAGCATAGCCAACAATGGAATATATGTAGTAAAATCAAAGGGATAATTGCTTCTAACCTCGGAGCGTGACATGGTGGACCTCGCCAGTTTGACTCTGGTTACGTGTATCATTCTATAGAAGTACTAAATTTGGTTTGTAAATTACGTGCTAAAGCAAAATGTAGTTTTGGCGATTGAGATTATTGACGTGAATAGTTGGGGAGAAGATGCCTGAAATAACTCTTCCAGATGGTAGCAAACGAGCTTTCAACAATCCGATTACGGTTGCTGAAATAGCAGAATCAATTGGCCCCGGGCTTGCCAAGGCTGCTCTGGCTGGTCGCGTCGATGGGGTTCTGGTTGATACCTCCTACTCCGTGGCCGGTGATGCCGAAGTCGCTATCGTTACAGAGCGCGACGATGACGGGATAGAAGTGCTCCGACACTCCTGTGCCCATTTGATGGCCCAGGCAGTCCAACGTTTGTTTCCCAAGGCTCAGGTTACTATTGGCCCTGTCGTAGAGTATGGATTCTTTTATGATTTTGCCTTTGAACGGCCATTTACACCGGAAGATCTCGCGGAGATTGAAAAGACCATGGGAGTTATTGTTAAGGAAAATCTCCAGGTCGAACGATCGATTATGACCCGCGACGATGCTGTGGCGATGTTTAGGGAGATGGGAGAAGACTATAAGGTTGAAATAATCGAATCAATACCGGGTGATGAGGATTTGTCCTTTTATCGACAAGGAGAATTTGTCGATCTGTGCCGTGGGCCTCATGTTCCAAGTACCAGCAAGTTCAAGGCGTTTAAGCTTACCACGGTGGCTGGTGCCTATTGGCGAGGTGATTCAGATAATGAAATGTTGCAAAGGATCTACGGGACTGCGTGGGCCTCAAAGAAAGAACTGGAACTTTATCTTCACCGTCTCGAAGAAGCTGAAAAACGTGATCACCGCAAATTGGGTAAGCAGTTAGGGCTTTTCCATTTTCAGGAAGAATCGCCGGGTATGGCTTTTTGGCACCCCAATGGGTGGACCTTGTACCAAACCATCCTGGGCTATATGAAAAGAGTCCAGCAAGAAAATGACTATCAGGAAATCCATACGCCCCAACTGGTCGACTACAGCCTGTGGGAAAAGTCTGGTCATGCGGCAAAGTTTTCAGAAGAGATGTTCACTGTCGAATCGGAAAATCGGACCTACGCCATCAAGCCCATGAATTGTCCATGTCACATCCAGGTGTATAACCAGGGACTCAAAAGCTATCGCGATTTACCACTTAGATATGCTGAATTTGGTTCCTGCCACCGCTACGAGCCATCTGGAAGCATGCACGGACTGATGCGTGTCCGCAGTTTTGTGCAGGACGACGGCCATATCTTTTGTACAGAGGAACAGATTCAGTCTGAAGTGGCCGATTTTATGGAGTTGCTGTTTGGAGTTTACCGGGATTTCGGCTTCGACGAAGTGATCCTTCGTCTCTCTACCCGTCCTGAGAAACGCGTTGGATCCAACGACCTGTGGGACGATGCGGAACAATCTCTGAAAGAGGCGCTCAAAGCCCCCGGCCTTCCCTGGGAGCTGATGCCGGGAGAAGGTGCTTTTTATGGCCCCAAGATAGACTATTCCCTGAGAGACTGCATGGGTCGAATCCAACAATGTGGCACCATTCAGGTCGATTTCTTCACTCCGGGAGCGCTCGACGCCAATTATATCGCGGAAGACAGCAGCCGTAAGACCCCCGTTATGCTTCATAGAGCGGTATTGGGGTCTTTCGAACGTTTCATCGGGGTGTTGATAGAGCACTACGCTGGAGCAATGCCGACCTGGTTGGCACCAGAACAGGTCGTGATACTTAATATTACCGATAAACAGTCTAAATATTGCCTAGAATTAGAAGAATCCTTGAAAAATAAAGGGTTTAGAGCGACAGCAGACTTGAGAAATGAGAAAATCAGCTTTAAAATCCGCGAGCACACTTTACAGAAAATCCCATATCTTCTGGTAGTTGGAGATAGGGAAGTTGAGTCCGGTACAGTGGCAGTTCGCAAGCGCAATGGTGAAGACTTGGGAGTAATGATATTCGATGACTTTTGTAAGCACTTAAGCCAGGATGTTTCCCGTTTTGGCCGAAGTGAGAACAGCCCCGATGCCGAGCATTAGGTTTTTATATGAGGACGAAATCGTAGTGGGGTTTGAGCGCTGGCTCACATCATGAGTGGTAGTACCAAAAAGCCGATAATCAACGAATTTATCGAGGCTGATAAGGTTCGTCTGGTTGGGGTAAATGGTGAGCAGATTGGGGTATTACCAATTGAAGAAGCCAGGGCCGCAGCGACAGATGCTATGCTGGATTTGGTGCTGATAGCACCGGATTCGGATCCACAGGTCTGTAAGATCATGGATTTCGGCAAGCACGTATTTGACGTAAAGAAACAAAAATCGGCGAACAAGAAAAAACAGCGACGAATACATGTTAAGGAAATCAAATTTAGACCAGGGACGGAAGAAGGGGATTATCAGGTAAAGCTACGCAACCTGATACGTTTCCTGACAGATGGGGACAAGACCAAGGTATCGCTAAGATTCCGCGGACGAGAGCTTGCCCATCAACATCTTGGGCAGGAGCTGATAGAGAGAATTCGAGATGATCTCTCTCAGTATGGTGCCGTGGAACAGGAACCCAAGATGGAAGGTCGGCAAATAGTCATGGTACTGGCGCCGGTCAAGAAGCGTTAACAACTATGCAAAGGGTCAGCATCTATTGGTCCCTTGGGCTAATGGATACTGGCCTTTGTTGTTAGCTAACAATCAAGGACCTCTTTGAGGTAAATGCGAGTAACTAAAAATGGTTGGAAAACTGAAAACCCACCGTGGTGCTGCGAAACGATTCAAGAAAACCGGCTCCGGTTTCAAGCGCAAGAGCGCATTCAAGAGTCATATCCTGACCAAAATGGCTACCAAGCGTAAGCGGCAGCTGCGTGGAACAACATCGGTTCACCCCTCTGATGTTCCTGCGGTCAAGCGCATGCTGCGCGATGTTTGACGCTGTTAGGAAAGGGAATAAATTATGACTCGAATTAAACGAGGCGTCGTCGCCAATCGCCGTCACAAGAAAGTTCTAAAAGAAGCCAAAGGTTATT
>JAKUTG010000022.1:0-16867 GCA_022447905.1 Pseudomonadales bacterium
CTGCATTAACTGTGTTTATGCCGCTACGTTCTGGTAATGAAGTTACAACCCACCCATTACCGGCATTAACGATCCCCACGGTAAGAACAGCCACGAACGCGGTCACCCCACGAGAGACTGTCGATTTAAATAATGGTGGAGGTTTACCGTCGTACAAGGAATTTCTTAAAAAGGGGGTAAGAAACCAGATACCAATAATCGCAAGAGGGAGAATACGAGGTGCGAGAGCCCAGAGATTGGTTCCTGATTCCCGGAACGCCCAGGCTACAGTTGCTACCAGTAAGCCGCCATATACCATCGAACCCATAGGATCTGCCTTCCATAACCGCATGGCACTTGCCACCAGTACCAGTCCTGCTAATAGATAGTAAAAAGACCCTCCGAGGAAGACGAGTTGCAGTCCCCCAAAAATCATCCACGCCCCAATAAAACCTATCAGTGAGGGGAATGCTCTCGGTGGCCGGGTGTTTATTGTAGTCATAGCTTGGCCTCTCTTTTTATGTCTTTTTGGGCTAGCTCAACCCACTAATCAATGGGCTATGAAGTGCCCGTCCAGCTGAGACTCATTATCCTGAGCAACAATCTGGACAGCAACAGCTGAGTTTACATTGCAGCCCAGCACACGAATGATCAGTGAAGATTATGATTTAAATCTCTCCCGACTTCTTTGTTGCTCTTTAAAGCTTAGCTTGTCTCGGCGCCGCGAAACAACAGTTGCCTGCATTGCTTGACCGATATGAGTTTCGCCCCTGGCCCTAGCGAATTCAACCTGGCGCTCACGCTCGGCATAACGCTTAACCTGGTCCTTCGTGTGCTTGTCATAGCAATGGGGACAACTCACTCCCTTCTGATAATGTTCGGTCTGCTTGTCTGTACCAGTAATAGGCATACGGCAAGCATGGCATTGATCATAGCTGCCTTGCTCCAGTTTATGCTTCACGGTAACACGATTATCGAATACGAAACATTCACCCCTCCACTTAGTATCAGCCTCAGGAATTTCTTCCAAATACTTCAGGACCCCACCTTTTAAGTGATAAACGTCAGAAAATCCGTGCTGTTTGAGGAAGGCAGTAGACTTCTCGCAGCGAATGCCCCCAGTACAGAACATAGCAACCTTCTTCTGTTTTTTGGGATCAAGGTTTCTCTTTACGTAGTCGGGAAACTCACGGAAAGAATTGGTATTCGGATTGACAGCATTCTCGAAAGTACCAATTGCCACCTCATACCTATTGCGGGTATCCAATAAGAAAACCTCTGGATTGCTGATAAGCTCATTCCAATCCTTGGGATCGACATAGGTACCCACAATGAGATTCGAGTCGATATTCTCCTCCCCCATAGTAACAATCTCGTTCTTGAGTTTTACCTTGGTACGATAGAAAGGATTCTCATCTACATAGGATTCCTTGGTTTCCAGTTCCGCAAAGCGTTCGTCCTCCCGCAATCGCTCGACCACCGCATCGATACCTTTGCGCGACCCGGCTAAGGTGCCGTTGATGCCCTCGGCTGCGAGCAATAGCGTACCACGCACGTCATGCTCAAGCATAAAATCACGGAGAGGCTCTCGGAAATCTGCAAAATCAGGAAATTTTGCGAAACGATAGAACGCGGACACTACCACGCTTTTATCTGGATAATTCATGACTCCTCCTCATTGCTGACCGGAACGTAAAACCGGCGCAAAGTTCACGGAACAGATTTTAACAGATATGAATCACTTGCCCATGAGTGAACAGAATATTTAGGCTTTACAAACCGATGAGACCAGAATAGTGTCTGTTTTACCGGCCTGAACGCTACCAGTTTCGGAGCGTAATCAAAGAATTAAGGAGATTAGCCATGTCTTATTCAAAGCTGCTCACTCTTTCCTCTGCCCTCTTAGGCTTATCATTGTCTCTCGCGCCCTATATCGGGGTAGCCCAATCCACAGAGAGGCCCGATTTGGAAGGGGTCTGGACCAATGCGTCGCGCACGACGCTTACCCGACCACGCGGTATTGAAGAGCTGGTGGTTTCACCAGAAGTTGCAGATCAAATTGTGGCCAATATGGCTATCGCAGGTATTTCAGCGGAAAACATAGCGGCTGGCCCATCGATTGATCCAGAAACTGGCGCACCGCCTTCGGGTAGCTACGATTTCGGTCTACGTGGATATAACTTATTCTGGACAGATCCTGGTTCGTCACTAGCCTTGGTTAAAGGAGAGTTTCGAACCTCTTATGTTGTAGATCCCCCCAATGGACAGATTCCCCGGTTGGACAAACCTATGGTCGAACTACAGCGACCGAATTACGGCAGCCGCTATCTAACTGGAGTGGGCGGAAATGAAGGTCCAGAGGCTCTACCTATCGCTGAGCGCTGCCTTATTGGATTCGGTAATACTGCTGGTCCAGGGATGATGGGGACACTGTATAACAGCAGCTATCAATTCATACAAACTGATAATTACGTGATGATTCTCATAGAGATGGTCCATGACACGCGCATTATTCCTATTTTTGGTTCAGTCGAAGAAGCACGAGCAAAACGGCGTCCCGCTGCTTTGAATCAATGGCTGGGAGATTCCGTAGGTTGGTATGAAGATGGCGTACTGAATATCGAGACCATCAATATCAACCCACACCAGATGGGGCAAAGTTCGGTGCCAATCTCTCCAAACGGCAAGGTCACTGAGCAATTTAGTCGATATGCAGATAACGAAATTTTATATACATTTACGGTAGAAGATTCAAACCTGTACAGCCAGCCTTGGACTGCTGAGTTAAGTTACTATCCTCTTAATGGCCGTATTTATGAATATGCATGTCATGAAGGCAATTATTCAATGCCGGGAATTCTTGCTGGAGCGAGGCGCCTCGAGGCAGAGCAAGCCAGCAGGTAATCTACCTGCTTAATGGGATTAATATTTAGAACTCTTGGTTATATATGAAATCTAAAGGCAACAAGGAATTAAATATGAAAAACATTATAAAACTTGGGTTGGCAATTTGCGTTCTACTGCCAGTTACATTCGCTATATCCTCCTCTTTTGCTCAAGACATTGAACCTGACGAGCTTGGGTTTATCATAGGACAACCGGAGGATTTAGTTCCTGGAGGAGGCGGCCGAGTAGTCCGTATCTACGGGGATGCGGGCAAGCCGGGTCTATATGTAATACGAATTACTTTCCCTCCCGGAGCCGGTAGTCGACCGCACTACCATAGTACAGCTCGATACATCACTGTTATCAAGGGTACCTGGTACACTTCCTGGGGGCCCGATGCGGACATCTATGATCCAGACAATATGATGGCGGTGAAAGAAGGTACCTTTATTTACCAACCACCAGAAGGGCACCACTATGATATGGCCAAAGACGAGGAGGTTACTGTTCAAATTATGGGCGTAGGCCCCGTAATTACGACTCAAATTCCGCAGCCGGAACAGTGAGAGACCCAGCTAGTCGACTGTGACGGGCAGCTTTCCCGGAAGACCCCATTCAGCCCAGCTGCCATCGTATACAGCCAAATTTTTATAACCGGCGACGTTGGCAGCGAGGGTGAGAATGCATGCAGTAATTCCTGAGCCACAAGTCGTTATGACTTTTTTATTTTTGGTAGTGAGACCAGTAAATATCTCATTTAGCTCCTGAACCGATCTTAACTCTCCCCCGGCTAATAAATCAGTAAAAGGCAAGTTTTTAGCATTGGGCATGTGCCCTGCCCTAACTCCAGGCCTCGGCTCAGGATCAATACCTTTAAATCGCGCTGCTGACCTTGCATCTAGCACTTGGCAATTGGGCTCGTATAGGGCCTTTAAAACAATCTCGAAATCACAAAAAAAATTGTCGTCCAGGTCCGCCTCAAAGTCTCCGGGCTGAGGATTGCTGTACTCATCCACTACGTCACGGCCTTCCTTTAACCATTTAGGAAGCCCGCCATTCAGCACGGCAACTTGTTGGTGCCCCATAGCGCGAAACATCCACCATGCTCTAGGGCTCGCGTAGAGGCCCACATCGTCATAAACAATGATTGTGGTTTCCTTGTTTACCCCTAGTTTTCTGGCTTCATCTTGAAATAATTCTTTTGTTGGAAGCATATGGGGTAATGAGCTATTTGGCCTGCATACCACCTGGTCATAGTCGAAACGTCTCGCCCCGGGTATGACTGCAAAATTTCCATTTCCATTTACAGAGTTGAAACCGGGAACCGCAGGTTCAACTGAGGAGTCTAGTAGAACTAGAGAATCGTTTCCCAAGTGGTCTTCCAGCCACTGCGTATTGATCAAAGGAGTGTTAATTTCTAGCATGTTAAATACTTAAAAAATAATTACTCAAAATTAAATACCAAAGGCAACACAAGAACAACAAAAAGGGCCCAAGCGCCATAAGCAGGAAAATAGTTAACAGCCGCGAGTTTTAGTTTATGCTCTCTGAACTCTTTTTTATAAAACCGCCAGTAAGTAATAAATAAGTTACTAAGATGGCAAAAAACCAATAGGTTCGCTCCTAGTACAACTACTCGATTTGGAGATATACCCCATTCAGAAAAGCGATAAAGAATAGCCAAGAGCGCCGTGAAGTTAATAATCAATGTGAGACAAATAAGACTGAAGTTGACTAAATCCACCAGTGTAAATGAGCTCTTGTCCCCGCGGCCGCATATAGAAAAAATAGTCATCCCCAACACAACCAGAAGAAGACCATTAAAGACAATTAGAAAATCTCGATTGGTAAAAGGGCTTACCTGTTGCATGGCTATCACTACTAAATAAACTACGGATGTAACAAGAAAGAGAGGCGTGAATATATTTGCAAGATTAGAGGCAATACGACCGTTTGACTTCATGTAGTCAATATATACATAGGTTGCAAATATTGGTGCAGATACAACTCCCCCGAGAACAACGTTGTTGAAATACCACAAGCTAACATCAAAATTAATTAGCTCGAATAGACTCAAAGTAATCGCGGTAAGTACACCTCCACCTAAACCTATCAAAACCAAATAGATAAACACTTCACCATTCGCACGGATGAAATTCAGTCGTGCTCCATCACTTCGCCAGTTATCTCCTATAAAACTTAGTCCTAACAACACCCACATGACTAATGGCGCATGAATTATAGCCATAAGGATACTCGATGACTCATAATCACCAGGTAGAAGTAACATTGGTAAAACAACGCTTAAAACCCCTGCCGACAACCCAAAGGTAATTTTCTTAGAAACGTGGCCCTTTTTAAGAAAATAAAAGATCAGTGAAACAAAAACAACAAGCGGACCAAATCGTGGGAAGTACCATTCAGGCTGGATAGACATTAAGACAGGTATACGTAATGCTAAAAAAGCCACCGCGCAAATTGGCAACAGATTGAGAAGCTCTTTTATCGAAACACGATTTTCTAAACCAGATCCGTGTTCGAGCCTTATCTTCCAGAAATTTAGAAGCGCAACGTCAGGATTGGATTCCAATGCCTCAGTTAAATTACTTCTGAACAATTTGGGGTCTAGCTCGTAAAGCTTTTCAAGTTGACCAGGATCAGCCAAGGCCTCATATAAGGGATTTTTAGACATCAAGCCGCAGTACGGTATAAGACATAATTACAATAAAGATACAAACTCACGGAGTTTCGCTTTCAGAAGAGCTGTATTATCAGGCCCGATACGGATTAACTGCTTATACACATCTTGCAAATTTTCAGTACTTGCATCAGCGTACAGGTACATAACGGAAGGTTTGACCAATTGGTGGGGCCCGTCAACATTGGTGGAGCGGAGCACCGTATTGATTGCAGAGCGCAAGGTGTCATCGAAGCTCACATTGCGAAACCCTATCTCGGCATAGGCCTGCTGAAAAAGCGGTGACAACATACGGTAGAACGTCATGGCTGCACCTGTGTCAATTGAGACGAAGGTGCCAATCACCTGGTCAAAACGGGCATGAGCATTCTCACTCATGACGAATAGGTTTTCATCAATATTTCTGGCCGGCATTTCTTGCACGATCCCTTTGTATGGAAGCCCAGTCTGGGGAAATTCCGCGCGGCTTACGTTTTCCACGAACACGACAAACTTGCGCACGATTTGGTCATCTGCCAACAACCGAACAAGCGCAGCTCCACTTTGCATAGCGCGTAATCCTTCAAATACGAATCCGTCACTGTTATTTAGACTGGGCAACTGAACGAATTCCGTTTCTATCGGCTGCTCAATCTCCGGTTCAGGGATGGTGACCTCCTCTGGGAGTTCTTCGATGATAGGATCGGTGCTGGCGACTACTACAGGCGGGGATTGAGGTTGAATACGAATCTGCGGTAATGTCGACGTTATTGCCTCAGCGGCATCAGGCTCAGCACGCGGCGACGCTGGGGGTGGAATAACTAGTGTAGTTGTACCTTGTGGTGTTTCAAAGGTTAGGACAAAATATGCTAGCGTTAGTAGTGTTAATACTGCGACTATCGCAGTAACTTTCAAGCCTGCCTTAGACATAATTCGCTCCGCCCCCCGCGATTTCAACTATTCTGGCACAGGCCCCGGGAAGCGACAACACCTGTTATGTCTCCATCATAATGCCGCCATGAACTGTCATATTCCAGTCACACTTCAAAGCTTGTGGAACTCGAGTTTGGAAAGTTTCGGGAATAAAAAAACCCGATCCTTTTGAGTTGATCGGGTTTTCTTACATGCCTATTTAGCGTTTCTATACTTTGGGAAACCCTAGTTCTTCCATAGTGCGAACAAGATCCCGGCCAGCCGTTGCCGGCTTGGTTTCCTTATCTATCTTGAGAATGGTGCCATCTTTATCAATATAATAGGTCCACCGATTCGCAAAACCTGCACCCATCAAGACCTCATACGCTCCTGTCATCTCCTTAGTGGGGTCTGCCAGGATTGGAAATCCAGCGCTGTGCTCTTTGGCAAACGCAGTATTATCTTCGAGTGTATCTACACTGGCCATAAAATATGCAACATCGAAGTTCTGTATTTCTCTGGCACTGTCACGCAGCGCTTTACATTGCATAGTTCAGCCACCGGTAAAGGCTTTTGGGAAAAAGGCAATAACTACAGGCTGCTCTCCCGTGAACTGAGACAGTTTGTAGGTCTGACCATCCGAAGCCTGCAGCGTGAAATCTGGCGCTTTATCACCCACTTCAAGCGCTGAGGCCATCTGGGTTCCCAAGGCCACCACGACGAACATCGCCATGAATAGAACCTCGGTTAACCGCTTGGTAAATTGAGACATAATCTCCTCCAGCTATTATTCAGGGCCAACCACCCTAAGGCAGGTTGCTGACCAAGTCTTTTTACCTAAAGTAGACAGAAATTTCCACTAAAACCGGTGTAAAAGTCCATTTTCACTGTAATTGCAAGATTAGAACAAAAGTGTGCGGCGTGCAGCCCTTAGTAATTGCTCAGATTCAGTAGCGAGTTCCACAATTCGGATCTCTAGTTGCTGGCGTTCACCGTTGGTTAGCCCGCTGTTGTTATCCATTATGTAATGAAGTCGTTCAATAGAACGGGTAATCTCTCCGTTATACCGTTTGAGTATTATTTGCTTCGCGTCACGCTGAGACTGGCGGTAGCGGGGGTTTTCAACCTGCACGGTGAAGCAATTCCTCACAACTTGCCCCTGAGAATTGCGTGCGTTCTGACAACGGGTCTGATTGACATAACGGCTCGCGGTTCCTTCGAAAGAGGTATAGGGCGTTGCTGCAATGGAACGCGCCAACGTAAGATCCGTCTCTGTCTTACCATAAACCATTCTTAGTAGTCTCTCGGGTTTGATATCCACCTGCTGTTCTGCGGTTTCTATTACCATTTTATAAAAGTCGCTCAGATCTTCCGCCGTATTGAGCAATCTCCGCCCATTCAGATCCAAAAGATTCTCCCGGACTACGCGCAATTTCCAACCACCGAAATGTTCCACTGCGGTCAAGTATTCCGAATCTGAAAAATCATACAAACGACTAGAGATGTGATAGTTGAGTTGGTGTAAGTCATCGACCTCGGGCCACTCTTTTAGTTTGCCGTTGTTATCGATTAAAGCTTCAATGATGGGAAGTTGTTGTTCGCTGTAAAGACCAGTGTTTATCCGAGCAATCTGCAGTGCCTGATTATAAAAACGCACCGCATTTGAATAATCCTCTAGTTCCATGTAGAAACCAGCGAAATCGGAATAGGCTTCAATGAGGGCCGCGTCGTACACCCCTAGCTCGCCTTGCATATTTTCAATGTCGCTTTGCCGCGCTGTGGCTTCCCGACTGATCTCCAGGGCCGTAGACTCCGCAGCGCCATTGCTCAACGCTACGATAGGTTCCTGCGCGTGAAGGAAGTTCACCGCAATGATGTTCAGCAGGAACAAGCAAAATTTAATTATTTTTGCGTAATTGAATTTTCTGAGCATGTTAACCATGACTACGACGCATCTTGATATTTTGATTCTCGCACAGCACCACCAGAATGCATCAAGTTTTGGGCTATATATATTTGTATTTACCTGAATCAATACCGAATAAATCCACTTACTTTAAAAGTTCCTAGTGCCCTTACAGTGGCACAAATATTAATGTTACATAATGAACTCTGAAAGGCAGGTGTATATATCCCCGCTTTTTTTCAAACGTGACCTGCTACACTCTGCTACATATTGACGGCATGACAAAAAGGATCAGCTGCGTTACTCTCAGGGCAATATCTGAAACATTATTAACACATTCAGCAACTACGACGTGCCCATCAAAAGCGAAGAGAGGTGCCTACAATGATAAAAAATAATTCGCCCAGTCGCACCCGGTCTCACCGGCCCAGGTTACTTAAGACAGTCCTGTTAGCTTTTTTAGTTCCGTTTGGCTGGTCCGCGTCCGCACAAAACACGGTCGAGTGGACCACCCTAGGTAGCGATTTCGCACATACACGTTCCACGAAGGCAGATCAGATTACCCCAGAAAATTTTTCCAATTTGGAAGTTGCATGGGTCTGGGATGGTGCTAGCTTTGAAGCCCAGAGTGGCCGTTCTACCCCCAGCTACATCAACGGTCGACTTTACACCGTGGCCGGGGCGCGTCGCCATGTCGTAGCAATAGATCCTAAATCAGGTGCAACCATCTGGTCTTACAGAGAGCCTGATACACCCCGCTGGGATTACTCAATGCGAGCAGATTATGGAAAGGGCATTGGCTACGCCAATATCGATGGTCGCGACGTCATTTACATCATTTCTCCCGGTTTTTTTCTAACTGCGCTGGACGCCGAAACCGGAAAGCCACTGCAGGGCTTCGGGGAAAAGGTATCAATCGAGGGTTTCCCGGAAACCGGTGTGGTCGATCTGCTGAAAGATTTGGGCCATCCCTATGATCCTTACGAGGGTTTGCCCTTAGAACGTGGCTATATCACCTCTTCTTCTCCGCCCATCGTCGTAAATGATGTGGTGGTCGTTGGTAACTCGGCAGAACAGGGTTATCACCAGTCCCGTATCGAAAATGTGCCGGGCGATATCCTCGGCTACGACGCACGTTCCGGCGAATTCTTGTGGAAATTTAATGTACTCCCCCGACCTGGGGAGTATGGCCACGAGACTTGGGAAAACGATGCTTGGCAGTACACGGGAGATATTTCCT
Source organism: Pseudomonadales bacterium (assembly GCA_022447905.1). Taxonomy (GTDB): domain Bacteria; phylum Pseudomonadota; class Gammaproteobacteria; order Pseudomonadales; family Pseudohongiellaceae; genus UBA9145. The sequence continues at coordinate 9,601 of JAKUTG010000022.1, forward strand.
CCTGGGCTCCGATTTCCGCCGATCCTGAGTTAGGTCTCGTCTATATCCCCACCAACGGAGTCACGATAGATTATTATGGCGGCCATCACCCTGGTGACAATCTATATGGCACCAGCCTTATTTCGTTAAACGCGCGTACCGGCGAGCGTGCCTGGCATTTCCAAATGGTGCACCACGATATCTGGAACTTTGATACACCAACAGCCCCCATCCTACTAGATGTAGAAACCGAATCCGGTCCCACGCGTATCGTGGCCCAGGCCACCAAACAGGGACAAGTCTATGTCTTTAACCGGGAAACGGGTGAGCCCATCTGGCCAATCGAAGAAGTTCCCATGCCGGCATCAACAGTGCCCGGCGAAAAATTATCGGAAACCCAACCGATTCCTACCAAGCCAGCCCCCTATGAATACCTGGGTTCAAGCGAAGATAACCTGGTTGATTTCACTCCTGAACTCAAGCGCCAAGCACTAGAGGCGGTAGCTGAATTTAATATGGGCCCGCTATTCAACCCCCCCATACAAGCTAATCACCCTTCAGGCAAACTGGCATCCTTGATGTGTCCAGCAGGCGCTGTAAATATTACTCATCCACCCGTAGCTGACCCCGAGTCCGGAGTGATGTACATCATGTCTCGATACGGCTGCGGTTCACGCCGCCTAGTTTCGGGTGAGGAAGCGGACACCTATTACGAAGCACCGACAGGAGCTACTTTGTCACGCTATGCAGCCGCTAGCGGAGGTCCAACACCACGCCATCCAGCCGGCATTCCGCTTTGGAAGCCACCCTACAGCCGCATCACAGCCATCGATATGAATAGTGGCGATCACTTATGGATGATACCGGCTGGTTACACTCCAGAGCGTATTCAAAATTTACCTGCATTACAGGGTGTAGACATTGGTAATACAGGTTCCGGTGCTGTTGGACAGATGGTTATAACACCAGATATGCTGATATACAGCAACGTCACAAGTGACGGTACCCCACACTTGTTCGCGCTGGACAAATCGACTGGTGTAGAGTTGGCCAAAGTAGAAGTACCGGCAGGCACCCGCTACGGCATGAGTTCATGGATGCATGAAGGCAAGCAGTACATCATTCTGCAAACAGGTAGCTCGCTTACCACCATGACTTTACCTAATTAATTTTTGATTACAGGAACTGTAAATAAGAAACACTATTCAATAACAGTCTAGGAGTAAACCGATGAAGCGATTTTTATTATTAACTTCCGCTGCTCTGATAACCGCAGCAACAACGTTCATTTCAGTCAATTCACAAGATAACGAAATGAGCTTCTTTATCACTAGCGCAGGATCGGGTGATGGCGCTAATTTAGGCGGCCTAGCCGGTGCTGATGCCCACTGTCAAAGTCTCGCTGGAGCTGCCGGTTCCCGTGGCAAGACCTGGCAAGCTTATCTCAGCAGTCATTCTGCAGGCAGTTCGTCTGGGGCAGATGCCCGGAGCCGCATCGGTTTTGGACCCTGGCACAACGCCAATGGTGTAGAGGTTGCTTCGAACTTGAACAACCTGCATAGCCCGAACAACAACCTGAACAAGCAAACTGCCTTAACCGAAAATGGTGATATGGTAAACGGTCGCGGCGACTCTCCTAACCAACACGACATCCTCACTGGCTCTACCTTGGATGGTCGACTGATTGAAGACGGTAGCAATCATACCTGTAACAACTGGACCAGCAACGGTCAGGGCACTGCTCAGGTAGGTCACTTCGACCGTACCGGTGGTGGTCAGAATCCAACTTCCTGGAATAGTGCACACGGATCACGTGGATGTTCCCAAGCTGACCTAGTTGGAACTGGAGGCAACGGCTACTTCTTCTGCTTCGCCATAGACTAAAATCGTTTTCAAGAAATAATTCTAATGGTGTGGCTGAAGTATTTCAGTCACACCATTTTTTTTGACCCATGTGATACATTTTAAGAAGGGTACTTAGCTAGGCTTCTAGCTGGCTCTCTGAGGACTTGTAGGTCAACCAAAAACGACACGAAGAAACCGCGAGTCCAGGTCGGGAAGTGGAATAGCTGGCCTCCAAACTAGGTACTCAGTACTATTCAACGATCCATGAGGTTCCCAAAGACTCTGAAAGCTGGATTTAGCTATGAAATTATACGGCATGCAGCAGTCACGCTCGTTTCGATGCCTCTGGGCATTGGAAGAAGCGGGCATCGAATATGAATATATTCCTGTTAAGCTCAGAACAGAATCGGAGGATCCGGACAGCGCAAAGAATCCCAAGTATCTCGCTCTTAACGTACAAGGCAAGGTTCCCACTCTTGTGAGCGACGATCTGGTTCTGACTGAATCTGTAGCCATCCTTAATTACATTGGTCGTTGTGCGCCAGATTCCGGTTTGTTACCAAACGCCAGCATGGCTATGTACGCGAAACTAGACGAGATGATAGCGTTCGTGTTGGCTGAACTTGAGCAACCTTTGTGGAGTAAAGGGAAACATATGTTTGCATTGCCCGAAGATCATCGTATCCCGCAAATGTTCGAAACCGCGAAATTTGAATTTGCCAAGGCCATAAATACTCTCGACCACCTATTAAACGAAGGTGAATTCGCAATAGCTAATAGCTTCACAATTGCCGACATTCTGCTAGCTCAAACCTTTAACTGGGCGATACGCTTTGAATTCGATTTGCCGCAAAAATATGTCGAATTGCGAGACAGGCACTATGCTAGACCTGCTGCCAAGAGAGCCATGGCTGTTATCGAAGAGTAATGATTCGCTCCTATTTAATACTGCTTACGTTTTTTTGTGCATCACTTGCCAAGGCCCAGCCCTCTTCTATCCTTGGTGCTGATGACCTCGATTACTATTTATTTCAAGCATTTCAGGCAGCGGGGCCAAATAATCGCGTGCGACTTAATCACATAGGAGTGCAGGTTCAACAAACAGATAATGGCTTCCTGGTAACCGCCGCGATGGAAGATTACCCGGCGCACAGAGCGGGGATTAATCGGGGCGACATTATCGAGACAGCAGAGGGCCGGCCCTATCATCCGGTTTATTCTTTTAATAATGCTGAGGATTTTAATAAAGGCTACTCTCCCGTCTCTAATAGTTACAACCTTGTTGTTCGCAGAAATCAGAATCGAATGAATCTAACTTTAAGGCCAGTGTTCGAGAATCTCTATGATAGTTATCGCACGGCTACTATTAACAGTATCCAAGAATTCAGCGCTGGTAATAAAGTCGTCGGCTATGTCCGTTTTTGGGCATTATCTCGCAACAGCAACGACCTGGTGACCTATAGAAACCTGATTGATGAACTAGACCACTGCGATGGCTTGATTATTGACCTGAGAAACGGCTATGGCTTCCTGGACCTGCAACATCTAGATAAGATCTTTCCCAGCCGTGATAGTTACTTCGACATCACTGGACTCACTGGCGCTCTTTCAAATTTGGCAAACCCCTCCAGCGCAGTCGGTACGAAACAGTACCGAAAACCTATTGCTGCGTTGATAAACAGTGAGACTCGTGGAGGTCTGGAACTATTTGCCTATCAATTGGGTAAACTGGGCGGGAGCATCATCTTGGGGGACCGCTCTTCTGGGAAACTGGGCACATAATTGGAAAGTGCGAGGGACGGGACTTAGATTCTGATCTAGCAACCTGCCGAGAGTCTCCTGATCGATAACAACTCCATAGAAGGAACCGGGGTCGAAACAGACCGCATTGTGGAATATCCTTTTGAGCAAACTAGTCGCGGTGACCCGCAATATAATGCTGCGATGAACGCGTTGATGGGCATTATCTAGTTCTCGTCCGTCTCGTTACTCCTCGACCATTTAAATTCTCGAAAATCGAATCCTTCCTCAACTGTTGGTTTTACCACTCTAAAGTACGGCGATAGATCGAAATCACGTGGCGTAAAATGTGTGAAGTGGCGCTTATAAAGCTGAGGCACTTCACCGTTAATTTCTTTCCCGTCCTCTGTTCTGGGTAGAATAGGATAGTTAATTGATTGAAAGGATTCGGCGATCAGAGTCGAACAGATGGCCTTAGTGGGTTCACTGCTGCCGAGACTGATCATGGCTCGACGGTAGCGATGTGGTACCGCTGGTTTCTGAACAAGATAGCGAACTAGGTCAACAACATTCTGCAGATCATATTTGTGCCCTAGTTTGTATCGCGCGAATTCAACTAGCTCCCTCGTGTCTTCTTCCTTCAGGCTTACCGGGCGACAAATACGCAAGTTAAATTCGGCATACTGGCTAAGGGGAACCAAGCGTACTCCCTCATTCAGATCAGCTTCCAGCAAGCTGGGCTCCGAGCAATGCGCTCCCTGTTTGCCGACAAAAAGACAGGCATGGGACCAGGATGACTGAGTGAGATACTTAATAGCAATGCTAATACGCGTATTACCTTCCACTAACAGAACGTCCCCGGTTTTGAGTGTTGAAGAGATAGTTTCGACGGAAACAGTGTCTAGTCGTTGATAACCGGACAACGGCTTTGTAAGAAATGAAGCTAGACGCGCGCCAACAGCTTGCTTAATTTTGGAAATCATTCCCTTTTTATACCTTAAAAAATGCTCAATAGCTGTGCGTGCAAAGGCCAGCGCACTTGATCCTTTTTTATTTTAAAGGTGAATTATAATTAATTTACCGGCTCACATTTACCACGTAAATGAGCGGGGCATCAAGGGACTGCGTCACAATTTTTTCTATTTATGTCGCGGATTAAATCTCGGGTATACTAGCGAACCCTCGGGTTAATCGAATCGTATCAATAGGAGCAATAAAATGACTGCGGCTTATAACAAGTTTTTAATTAATGGTGAATGGATTGAGCCGGTAGGCCGAGAAATCCTCGACGTTATCAATCCGGCCACCGAAGAAGCCTTTGCCTCCATTAGCTTGGGGACAGCCGAAGACGTAGATGCCGCCGCCAAGGCTGCACACGCCGCATTTCCCGCCTGGTCACAATCTACCATTGCAGATCGCAAGGAGGTCATTAGCAAAATCATTGAGGGCTTGAAAGCACGAGGCGATGATATGGCAACTGCGATTTCCAAAGAGATGGGAGCCCCGATGGGCCTTTCTAAAACTGCCCAACTTGGAAGCGGACTCGGTCACTTCATGAATATTCTAAGTGTGCTGGATAACTACAAATTTGAAGAAATACGAGGCACCACAAAAATCGTCAAGGAACCTGCCGGCGTCTGTGGGTTCATTACTCCCTGGAACTGGCCATTGAACCAGATAGCCTGCAAGGTCGCACCGGCCATAGCCGCAGGCTGCACCATGGTATTAAAGCCCAGTGAAGTCGCACCAGTTAGCGCTTATTTATTGGCTGAGATAATCGCCGAGTCGGGCCTTCCAGCCGGTGTATTCAACTTGGTTAACGGTGATGGCCCAACGGTTGGTGCGGCAATTTCCTCACATCCGGATATTGACTTGGTGTCATTTACTGGCTCAACCCGGGCTGGACGTGAGGTGGCGAAAGCAGCCGCAGAAGGCATTAAACGTGTTACACAGGAGCTTGGGGGCAAGTCCGCCAACATAATACTTGATGATGCTCCGGATTTCGCAAAGGCCGTTGCTGGTGGGGTCGCGGGTTGTTTTGGCAACAGTGGCCAATCCTGTAATGCTCCTACCCGCATGCTGGTACCCAAGGCACGTATGGCAGAAGCCATTGAAGTTGCCAAAGTCGCGGCTGCGAAAGCGACTACTGGCGATCCCGCCGCAGAGACCACGAGATTGGGTCCGGTAGTAAATGAATTGCAATTCAACAAGATCCAAGGGCTGATCGAAAAAGGCATTGAAGAAGGTGCCCAACTCGTGGCTGGTGGGCCAGGCAGACCAGAAGGGCTAGAGAGAGGTTACTATGTGCAACCTACCGTTTTTGCCAACGTTAATAATGAAATGACTGTTGCTCGCGAAGAAATATTTGGCCCGGTACTGTCCATAATCGGTTATGAAAATGATGAGGATGCAATCGCCATCGCCAACGATACTGACTATGGCTTGTCCGGTTACGTATCAGGCGCACCAGAACATGCCCAGCAGGTTGCGCGCCAGCTTCGCACCGGTAACATACACATAAACGGTGCTGGTCCGGACTTCTCTGCACCCTTTGGTGGATACAAGCAATCGGGGAACGGACGCGAGTGGGGCGTCGAAGGGTTTGAGGAATTTCTTGAAACCAAGGCTATGATGGGCGCTGTGGTATAAAAAGCTGAACCAGGAGTGTTGCCAAAATGAACATACAAAAAAACGCCATCGATATCGGGATTATCACCAAAGATATAGAGGCTATGTTGACGTTTTATCGCGACACACTAGAGCTCGAATTCGAAGCTTCCATCCCGATGCCAGGTGGAGGCACAATGAACCGATTCAAAGTCGGTGATAGTGTCATAAAAATCATAGAGCTCGATCCTAGCGCTCCTGCCGAAGCACCACTCGGTGGCATACGTGGTGCAAGCGGATACCGCTACTGGACCATTCATGTGAACAACCTAGAAGAATGTGTAGCGACAATCGAGGCGGCCGGATACAAAGTCGTTGTGCCAGTAAAAAAGATTCGAGAAGGGATAGCCATTGCGATTGTGGAAGACCCAGACGCCAACTGGGTAGAATTATTGGAGAACAGTTAATAGAACAAGCGTAATACCACTACGCTGAGCGTTAAATCAACTTAAGTGGGAGAAGGTCAAAGCGGTATTTCCTATCTTAAATTTGGGAAACGCAGACGCGTTTTTTGAAGTAAAAAAAAGGATTCAAATGAATCCTTTTTTAAAAGCAGAAACTTTCCGGTAGGAATCAATTCCAGATATTGCGGGCTTTGAGTTCAATATCGAAACTGCCTCCACCATCTTGGCCAACATGGATGATAAATGTTTCACTATCTGGATGACTGTATCCCAGTGTTGGCATACCAAACCCGGAAACATTTACAAAACTGACACTATTTCCAGTAATCTCTGTTAATTCCATTTCCATTGCGGATTCTGTTCTAGGCACAAAGCCGGGGTCCCATTGCTGGATATGCAGCACTAGAGAACCCTCTGCTTCTTCTATTGTAATCATTTCGAACATACTAGTAGCATCATTACCAGTCATTCTCACGGCAGCCATGAGCGAGTTACCCTCACTGGCAATCCAATTTTCTTCCAACTGATTGGGGCCAAGGTTGCCGGCCCAATTACCTGTCATCCAGTCAAGTTGTTCTATAGAGGCTGCAGGACCGGCGGCGAGTGCGAAGTTACTCAGCAGGGATAATGTA
>JAKUTG010000220.1:0-3972 GCA_022447905.1 Pseudomonadales bacterium
CAATAAATCCCGATGAGAACCAGCAAGCATTTGTTGAATTAGTGCAATGCACAAGGAACTAGGGATTACCTGCTACAACTTGTAATCCTGGTCGTCCTGCACGTTGCTGTCTAGACCGACTTACATTCTTAAACCTGGTAAATTTCTCGTTACTGACCGACATTCCCACTCAGAACTTAATGTAGCCATAACCGCTTCCTGTAGCGGTTTAGATCGGTTCACAGACATCCATATAACGCAAACCAAGAGTTCTTTACTATTAACATCGGTTTGGTAAGGTACAAAGTTGGTCGCCTCCTTTTTTGAGTAACATGATGGCTATAACAAACAATAAAATTACTAAGTTCCTAGAATTTATAATTGTGAGTGGCTTGCTCTGCTTAAGTGCACTTGCTTTCGCCCAGGAAAAACCGGGCATGACGGCAATCGACTTGTTAAACCTGCCCAGTCTTTCTGACCCCCGACTTTCACCGGACGGTACCTCTCTTGTGTATACCCTTGGCGAGTCCGACTGGGAAGAGAATGAACGCATCAATCACATATGGATGAAACGACTACCGGATGGCGAGGCTTTTCAATTGACCTTCGGCAAGGAAGGGGAATCAAGTCCCCGTTGGTCCCAGGACGGAAGCCAGATCGGATTCCTGACAGAACGGGATGAGGACGAGAATAATCAGATCTATCTAATATCTACGCGCGGCGGCGAAGCCCGTGCCCTGACAAATCTGGATACGTCTCCAACTGATCTAACTTGGTCACCCGATGGCACAGCAATCTACTTCCTGTCTGATATCCCCAAGACCGAAGAAGAAAAAAAAAGAGAAGATCTAAAAGACGATGTGTTCTCTTTCGATGACAACTGGAGGCACCGTCACTTGTGGAAAGTAACTGTTGCTGACGGCAGCGTCGAGCAACTAACCGCAGGGAATTTTACTATTAACTCCTATTCTCTTGCCTCGGATGGATCAAAGGTTGTCATTCACAGAGCACCTTCGCCTTTACTCGATAGCGGTTACGACAGTGAAATTTTTGTATTGGACCTAGAAAAAAATAGCTGGCACAAACTCACAGACAATAAGCAGCGGGAAGGGAGTGGAGAACTGTCACCTGACGGCTCTTTTGTACTTTTCATTTCAGGGACAAACGCAAACTTTGAGAATTATTACGACAACAACCTGTTCATAGTCCCCACGACTGGTGGTGAAGCTCAGCTGTTGCTAGAAGATATGCCTTACAGTGTGCTTGACGCAACCTGGTCAGCTGATGGCGAATCGATATTATTTCTAGCCAATAGTGGTGCGCGCAGTGATCTATTCAAAGTCGGCGTGCCCTCCCAGGAACTGACTCAACTTACCAACGGTAACCACGCACTAGGTGGATGGTCTTATATGCCAAACCTAGATACTCATGTATTCACTGTGTCGACCACTACGAATCCAGGAGATGTCTGGCAACTTCGTGATGGTACAACTAGCCGGCTTACCACCACATTCAATTTTGTGGCTGAAACCTACTGGCTACCAAAACAAGAAACAATTAGGTGGCAAGGTGCCGATAGCGAAACTGTCGAAGGCGTACTTTACTACCCACGTAATTATAGGGAAGAGGCTCCCTCCCCGCTTATCGTTCAAACCCATGGAGGCCCGAGGGGATCAGACAAATTAAGCTTTCCCAGGCCTCGCAATTTCGTGCAACTGGCAACCAATAATGGCTGGCTCGTTTTCAAACCCAACTATCGTGGTTCTACCGGTTATGGTGACGAATTCATGCGAAACATGGTTGGTAACTACTGGAATCAATCCCACTTGGATGTTATGACCGGTGTTGATCACCTTATCAACGAAGGCATTGCCGATAGCGAACACATGGTAAAGATGGGTTGGAGCGCTGGTGGCCACATGACCAACAAAATTATCACCCATACCGATCGCTTCAAGGCAGCTTCTTCCGGCGCTGGAGCTTCCAACTGGCTGTCCATGTACTCCCAGACTGATATTCGTATACACCGTGGGAACTGGTTCGGTGGACCACCATGGGATAAAGATGCCCCGATTGATCAGTACTGGCTGCAATCACCCCTACGCGAAGCGTGGAGGGTCACAACTCCCACATTACTATTAGTAGGAGAGGAAGATGAGAGGGTGCCGGCGCCCCAGTCGGTTGAATTTTTCCGCGCACTTAAGGCCAATGGGGTCGCGACTGAACTACACATGGCGCCTCGTGAAGGTCATGGCTGGACAGAACTGCGCCACCAACTCTTCAAGATCAATGCAGAGCTGGCTTGGTTCGAAAAATATGTATTCGGCAAAGAGTACGAATGGGAAGAAGCGCCTGAAGCCGCGGATAACGAATCGAAATTTCAGGAATAGCAATTTTTAAAAAAGGATTGGGAAAGTAATGCAGAAATTTGGAATAGGACAACCGGCAACTCGCATTGAAGATACGCGTCTTACCACGGGTCAAGGCAGCTACATCGAAGACTTAAATCTTGAAGGTCAAGCTTATGCCATATTCGTGCGATCTCCGCATGCTCACGCTCTTATAAAGAAAATCGATATGGATGATGCGCGCGCTCTTCCAGGTGTGCTGGCAATTTATACGGTGGAGGATCTAAAGGCTGATGACATAGGAAACGTACCTTGCGGTGCGCCAGCTATGAACAAAGACGGTACTCCCTGCGTTATGCCACCGCGACCGGCTCTGGCGGAGGGAAAGGTACGCCATGTCGGCGATGCTGTCGCCGTGGTCATTGCCGAGACCATAGAGCAAGCCAGAGATACTGCAGAACAGGTTTTGATCGATTACGAATTGTTGGAAGCTGTTGTTGAAACTGACGGAGCGATGGACCCAAGCGCCACCCAAATATGGGAGGGGGCTCAAAATAACCGCTGCTTTGACTGGGAAGCTGGTAACGCTGAATCCACCGAAAAAGCATTTTCAAATGCTGCAAAGGTAGTAGAGCTGAAACTCATTAATAACCGAGTTGTTCCAACTTCCTTGGAAACCCGTGGTGCTATCGCTTCTTTTGAATCTGAAACCGGGCGCTTGGTATTGCACGTGTCATGCCAAGGCGTGCATGTGATGCGCCGCCTGCTGGCAAATGCCATATTCAACTGTCCCGAGGAAGATATCCATGTTTTGTGCAAAGACGTGGGCGGCGGATTTGGTATGAAGATCTTCCTGTTCCCGGAGTATGTAGTTTCACTCTATGCGGCCCGCAAGATTGGCAGGCCGATCAAATGGATATCAGATCGCAGTGAGGCATTTCTTTGCGATAGCCACGGCCGTGATCAAGTTTCACATTTGCAACTAGCCCTGGATGCCAATGCAAAAATCCTCGGGCTTAAAGTTAACACTATAGCTAACCTCGGCGCGTACCTGTCCAATTTTGCGCCATTTGTAGCGACCGCTGCCGGTGTCTCTATGCTGGTGGGTTGTTACTCTATTCCCACGGCCTATGTAAATGTCCAGGGAGTGTTTACCAATACTGCACCGGTAGACGCCTATCGTGGCGCTGGTCGACCCGAGGCCATATATGCCATAGAACGATTGGTTGATGTCGCTGCCTACGACCTCGGCTTGGCTCCGGACGAAATCCGCCGACGCAACTTCATCCCGGGTAACGCTATGCCCTACGACACCACCCTTGGATCAACATACGATTCCGGGGAGTTTCAACAGAACCTGGATGACGCGATGAAATTTTCAAATTGGCAAGACTTCAACAAAAGAAAGGAAGAGGCAAAGACCCTAGGCAAGTTGCGGGGTATCGGTCTTGCCAGCTATATCGAGCGCTGCGCCGGAGGCTCGCCTGAGCAGGCGCGACTCGAAGTTTCTTCTGAGGGTCATGTCACACTTTATATTGGCACTCTGTCCAATGGTCAGGGACACGAAACCGCATTCCGACAAATCCTGTGCGAACGAATGGGCGTGAGCTTCGAAGACGTTACTATCGTGACCGGTGACTCAGAC
>JAKUTG010000221.1:0-3965 GCA_022447905.1 Pseudomonadales bacterium
GGGATTTCTATGTGCTGGGTGGGCTCGCTGACAAAACTGGACTACTTTGGTATGAAACTAAGTTCAGCAAATCATTACATGTGGAGCCCAACAAGGGTGTAGGCTCGATCATCATGAATTCTGAGTGGTCGATCAACCAAGGATAGGCCTCTACAGCCCGAATAGCAGGTCTTCTTCGCGGACCCTGCCCCTTGCCGTATCAGGCAATCGCTCATAGTTATCTACCTTATAGACCTTCGGCAGGTTATTGTAGCCGCTTACCTCGACGATCTCGGAATAGGACTGGGTTACCCGATCCGGATTGGAAAACTCATCGGCCTCTAGCATCGCTGCAAATTCTTCGTCACCGAACTCGTTGCGGGCATAGACAAAAATCGAGTAGATGTTGGAGGTATTGTTGCCCACCCACGGAGACAATTCCTGCAGGTTCTCGAAGGGCACGATTTCCGCTATTTCCGAGCGGTTCTGGATGTCTTCTCTTTCCCGGTAGGCGATGATATTTTCAATAAGCTCTTCATCCAGACCCGGTAAAAGTTCCATGGCCTCGCGCGTGGCCAGGTTCAAATTCACGGTCCGGGTATTTCCGTAGATAGTAAATGCCGCATCGAGGTTTACACCTTCGAACAATTCAGCAAAGCCCCGGATATGCAATATTTCTTCTACCACATCGAGCTCCGGATTATTGCGCGGCGTATATCCCTGATCCAGGCCTTCATAGTATTCTTTCTCGGCGCCATTTAATCCTTCAAGGTCGTTAAGATCAGTCCAGTCTGTCCAGGCGGATAGTATATCCTGAACCTCTTGCGGGTCCGCATCCAGGCCACCTAGTCGTTTTTCGATAAGAAGCTGCATGTTACGACGGGGTATCCGGTTTAGGTTTATCTTGCCTGCATGATCATAGATACGCACCACGATGTTCTCCGAAGGTGGATAGTTCAATTCCAGTTCCTGGCCATTGAAACGCAATGCTGGTGTACGGATTTCCCCTTCCTCGGTTTCCTCCAATTCTTCCCCTAGTGGGCGTGGCATGCGTTCCATCATGAGCTCCATTTCAGCTTGGCTCACGGCTCCCATCAATTCAGCCCACTGGGTGCTGACATCCTGGTTATTCACTACCGTTTTAGCAGACAACCGTACTTTGCTCGCCATGGCAGTTACCAGAACGGTCAGTAATACCGATGTCCATAGAACAATTATAATGACTGCTCCACGCTGTCGTTTCATAAGCTGGTCTGCTCCGCAACATTGGGTTGGATACTGCGATGTTCGTTGTTGCGAATCCGCGCCAACACTTCCAGTACTTCCTTCTCTTCTTCAACAGGTTCGAAACGAATGTAAACAGCCAATGGTAAACTCAGCAGCTCCTGGCCTTCCCATTCATCGGTCCATACCTTGGTTTCGTCGAGGTCTTCGTAGAGATAACTGAACTCTGCCGTGTAATCCTTAAACAACAGGATAGGTTCAGCCCCCAGTAACCGTTCCGTCGGATCATCGCTGTAGGCAGGCACCATCGTTAGAAAAACACCTTCCTCATCTACCGAGTAAAGCTCCCAGGTAGTTAAGCCTGCAGTGCGTTGAGGTGAAACCGTAGAGACCCAACTCAGGTAATCGTCTTGACCGGTAAAGTAAATCTGCCGGGATAGAGTTTCCTCATCGGTAAAGCTGTGCGGGAAGGCTCCGTGCAGAGATCGATCTATTTGCAGGATTGCAAAGGCGTCATCGAGACTATCGTCCAGCACGTCGGAGTTTCGATTCCAGTCCTCCGCAACGATAAACACACTAGTACTCAACAACCCCAACAGCATGGCAGTCAAACCAAGAGCCAGAATGACTTCGATCAACGTGAATCCACTTTCTTGCTGGCTTTTCTTCATTGGTTCATTCTCACCGTGGAAGATCGAGCTGCACCCAGCGGCTTCCGGCTATGACTTCATCCCGATCATCATCGACGATCTCGAACCCCTGGAGTGTAAATATGCTGGGCTGGGTCTTGCGTTCCGGGTCTTCGAGAATGTCCTTGGGCACAATTTGGAAGGACTCGTCTTCAAGTATCAATTCCACGTTTCGGTACTCATTCTCCAATAGCGCAAAATTTATCGCCGCGCGCAAACGGGTCGCTCTCAACAGACTTTCTTCGGAGCGCCAACCCAACTGTTTACTACCCCCAACCAGAGAAAAAAGACCGCCCAACACGAAACCTGTAATGGCCAGTGCGACAATCACTTCCAGAAGGGTAAACCCGGACTGACTATCGCACTTGCGTCGCAATGCTGAGTTAGTCTTCTTCATATTCCGTGACCACCCGTCCGGTAAATGGATCGATTTTGATACTCATCAGCTGCACCCCCTGCGCCAGCAGCAGGGTGCCCCCGGTACTACCGCCTTCAGGATAAAAAGTAATTTCAATCAGTTCCTGTATTTCCGACTCACGGTCAGTGCTATCTCTAAAAAGTATTTTAGCGCCGCTGCTTTGCCAGATACCGACGCTGCTAAGCTTCGTATCAGCGACATTCTCTTCTTCGTCTAGTACTGGGTAGAAACTGGCGGTACTGGGCTGACCGGTTACAACAGCTGTACGCCGAGCATAATTGAGGAGTGAGCTGGCCGCACGCACCTGGGCACTGAATGTGCGCCCTTCGAGGCTGCCAAAAGTGGGTACCACTAAGATACTGGCCATAGCGATTATGGTGAGCACCAATACCAGTTCCAACAGGGTAAAGCCCGTTGAAGGGGTTTGGCATTTCTGGGTTTTAGCCCGATTAAAGACCGATATCGGCGTCATCATCTTCGCCGCCCTGCTCACCATCGGGACCATACGAGATCAAGGTAAAATCTCGGCTCCCAGACTCATACACATAGTCATTCCCCCAGGGATCTGCAGGCAAGGCGCCGCGAAGGTAAGGCCCATTCCAGGAAGCTCGCCCGGTATCGTTTTCAACCAGCCCTTCCAGGCTATCCGGATACTCCCCCACGTCTAACCGGTACATATCTAGAGCTGCCTGTAATGAGGAAATCTGTGATATAGCGGCATCTCGCTGGGCACCGGCCTGTTGATTGAAAATATTCGGCGCCACCATAACTGCCAGCATAGCAATTATTGCCATCACAACCAGGATCTCGATTAGCGTAAACCCGGACTGGGCCTGGAAACGCATTCTTTTAGTGAGTGGTCCAATAGTTCGTTTAGTATGGTTCATAGTGCCTTTGCCTTTGCGCCAATTATGCCCGGCGCCTACTGAATATTGAGATCTTCGAAAAGTTCCGATGCCAGTTCGAAACGATCCAGGATATCGGAATATTGTACACCCCCCTCCGCATTGAGGTTGATGATTTCCGGCCGCAACACGATAAACAGTTCGCGTCGCTCAATACTGTCCCGTTGATAGGAAAAGAGATTACCCACCACCGGCAATCTGTGTAAGCCCGGCACACCGGTATTGAGTCGTTCGTTGTCTGTTTGAATCAACCCCCCCAGTACAATGTTTTCACCATTGCGAACCACTACTGTAGTGCTGATTTCTTGGTTATTGAAAACCGGGTTGTTATTAACGCCCGAGGCGCTGCTATCTACTGAGGAAAGTACCTGCCTAATGGTCAGATTAACTATACCGTCATCGTTGATCTGAGGCGTGATGTAGAGTTCGATGCCTGTAGGGCGGTACTGGATGTTGGTTGTCGACAGACCTCCTGCGCTGATGGACTCCCCAGCTTCGACTGGTACTTCAGCCCCTATCTGAATCTCACCTTCCTGGTTATTACTTACAGTTAGAGAAGGGCGGGCCAACAATCGCACATCATTATCCACGGCGATCGCTTCCAGAGTTGCCTCGACCCGTGCCGAGCCATCAAGAAAGCCCTTGGTAAACATTAAGCCACCAAGATTCGGTGAAAAGTCGGTGTTGGTCCTGGTGGAAATCGGATCGAGCACTGCATCGTTGGCAATGCGGCTCCAGTCCACACCGAAG
>JAKUTG010000222.1:0-3959 GCA_022447905.1 Pseudomonadales bacterium
TCGCCTGGCACGAGCGAGAAATGCCCCCTGGCTCCGAGGAGCTTGCCTGCGCCTACCGCCCCTGGTGCCTGCACGCGATCGAGGCCTTTGGCCCGCAGCGCTGCATGTTCGAAAGCAATTTTCCTGTGGATCGGCTCTCAATTAACTATCATGTGCTATGGAATGCGTTTAAAAAGATGACAGCGGATTTTAGCGAGGATGAAAAGCACGCCTTATTTTATGGAACTGCCGAAAAAGTATATTCCCTGCAAGCCTGACACCCTAGCGCTTATTAATGCGTTTAATAACAGCACTGCTAGTTAAAATGACATTTCCCGAAACCCGGAGCGTACAACGGCAAAACACCGTAGATTTACCCCGTTTGACAATTTCGCATTCGCCCTCAACGATATCATTTTTAAAGGCCGGTGCAACAAATTCGTTGTTGCAAGTCATAGTAACCACACTTTCGCTCTGACCCATGTTAGCGCCCATGCACAGGGTGTAATCAGCAAACGCCATCAGCACACCTCCATGCACCGAATCATGCGCATTCAGGTTATGTTCTTGTATTCGAAAAGCAGTGCGAGGTGTATTGCCATCTATCAAAAAAAAGAAAGGTCCAACGTAGTCTTCCGTCTTGTCGCCTACCCAGTGCTTATAGTCAGAAGAAATTCCATAATTTTCCGGCTTGAATTTCATACAGTTTAGATGCTCCTACAATTAATCTTCATCGTCGCCGGGAATAACCAATTCGACCGCAGAACCAACTATTTTGAAGGGCACCTTTGCTACTTCGATTGCTGTATCTACCACTGCTCCCGTTAACGTGCCCACACAGGCATGGAGAGCCAAGATGAGCACAGTTCCTCCAAGTAAACGCGCTAATTTTGTATTTACCTTTCGAGTCATAAGATGGGCCGCCAGTTGACAATACCGTTCATGTTATCTGATTTAATACCAACATCTTTAATCAGTCCAATTTTCTTAATGCACGGCATTCAATACTGCGTCTCTTTGACTTCATTGGGTTAGGTAGGGAATGATATGATTGACGTTTCCAGCCAACAAACTTGATCCGGTGTGCAAATCATTCAATCCTGTGGTAATTCATCACTAGAAACCAGGCTATGAAATATCCAATGCTGCAAAACCGAAAGACCTTGTTGTATCTCCTCGCTATAGGGAACACGGTCGCGTTTGCTACCTGGCAGGTGATGCTCAATAACTTTGCCGTTGAGCAAGCCGCCTTTACCGGTGAAGAAATCGGCATATTACAAAGCCTGCGAGAAGTGCCTGGTTTTCTTGCCTTTACAGCAATCCTGGTTATGCTTTTCGTTCGTCAACAAAATTTGGCCATCCTCTCCCTGGTTACCCTGGGTGTGGGGACCGCCATTACGGCCTTCTATCCCACTGCGCTTTGGCTTTACTTCACTACAGTGATAATGTCCTTTGGCTTCCATTACCTAGAGACTTTACACAATTCGCTGAGCCTGCAGTGGTTGAGTAAAGAAGAGGCCCCAAAGGTATTAGGCCAGTTACTAAGTGCTCGCGCATTTTGTAACTTGGCTGTCCTCGGCTCCATTTATATCTACCTCATGTTCTTTGCAATGAATTATTTCATGATCTATGTGTTGGCAGGCGGTATTGCCATCGCAATCGGGATTTTTTGCCTGAAAGCAATCCCTCACTTCGAAGAAAAGGTGATTCAAAAAAAAGCGCTCTTTTTGCGAAAACAATATTGGCTATACTATCTGTTAACTTTTCTCGCTGGAGCCCGCCGCCAAATTTTCGTTGTATTTGCAGGGTTTCTGCTTGTCGAAAAGTTCGGTTTTCCAGTAGAAAACGTTGTATTGCTGACCCTGGTCAATGCTGCTCTCACTTTCTGGCTAGCACCTAAGATCGGCAGCCTCATTAGCTACATTGGTGAACGCAGAGCGCTCACAATTGAATATATTGGGCTTATCATCGTGTTTGTGAGTTATGCCTTCGTAGATACGATTTCAGTAGCTATTGCGCTCTATCTGCTTGACCATCTGTTCTTTGCTATGGCCATTGCTATCAATACCTATTTCCAAAAGATTGCAGATCCTGCGGACATAGCGGCCACATCTTCTATCAGCTTTACCATTAACCATATCGCCGCTGTGGTGTTGCCGGCACTTCTCGGACTGCTGTGGGTAATCAATCACAGTGCCGTATTTCTCGTGGGGGCTGCAATCGCTTGCTGTTCTTTAGCCTTATCTCAATTCGTGCCCGACCACCCCCAAACTGGTCTCGAAACACGCCTGAGCACCCAGCAGGCAGCCCAAGGTGCAGATTAAGAGAATAAGGAAGTAATTAACCGTTAATTACTTTAATAAGTATTTGATTTCAATGCTAATCCCACTATACTCCTCAGCCTTTTTTAAAAGAATTTCACTCCTGTCCGACAGGAAATTAAATGAATTACCGATGTGGTCTACTTGCTGGATTGATTACAGCTGTAACACTGGCTTCTACACCAACTATTTTTGCCCAAGAACAGGGTGAGCCTGAGATTGAAGAAATCCATGTCTGGGGCCGCTCCCTGCAACTCTTGGGGATAGCAGACTCTGCTTCTCAAGGGGTTGTCGGTTACGACGACTTCTCTACTCGGCCCATTGCTCGAGTTGCGGAGCTGGTAGAAGTAATCCCAGGTATGATTGCCACACAACACAGCGGTCCTGGCAAGGCAAATCAGTATTTTCTGCGCGGCTTCAACCTAGACCACGGGTCCGATTTTTCTACTTATTTTGATGGCATGCCAGTGAACTGGCGCACCCATGGCCATGCCCAAGGCTACATGGACTTGAATTTCATCATTCCAGAGCTAATCGAACGACTGGATTTCCAGAAAGGCCCCTACTTCGCCGACACTGGAGATTTTTCCTTGGCAGGCTCCAACCGGATGAAAACCTATGACTCCCTACAAGAAGGATTCTCAGAACTAACTCTTGGCTCGGAAGATGAAATTCGTTTCCTCACAGCCGATTCTTTCGAAGTCGGCGATGGAATCCTGTTATACGCCCTAGAACACCAGCAAACCAATGGGTTTTTCGATTTGGATCAGGACGTTCGCAAATACAACGGCATACTGAAATATACTGGCGATATTGGCAACATCCCAAGCCGGATTACCTTTTCCGCCTACAACTCCGTGTGGGTTTCGACTAACCAGGTACCAGAACGGGCGGTACAAAGTGGTCTAATCGATCGATTTGGCTTCATCGATCCTGATCTGGGAGGTGAATCCTACCGCTATTCATTAACTGGTACGTTCGAATTAAGCGATTGGGACCTGGACCTCTACGCCAGCTCTTATTATATGAGCCTGATTAACAATCCTACCTATATGCTCAACGATTCCATCAATGGCGATGAGTTCGAGCAAGAAGACGAACGAATTCTTCTTGGGGGATCCCTGCGCAATGAAGCAGAAACTGAAATATTCGGCATCCCGGTTACACGAAACATCGGCACCGACCTGCGGTACGATAATGTGAGCGAACTAAACTTATTTTACACGGTCGGCCGAAAGCGCATTAGCAGTCTACGCGAAGATGAAGCTGAAGAACTCAGCATTGGCGCCTTCGCTGATCTCCAGTTCTCTCTAACGGATCAGCTTAGAGCTACTCTCGGGGTCAGGTTCGATTACTATGATTTTGAAGTCGAAGCCCTAAGACCAGGGAACTCAGGCAGTGACAACGATTCGTTATGGCAACCCAAGGTTAGTCTCGCCTATCGTGTTAATGAAAATCTTGAACTATACGCAAATTATGGCCAAGGGTTTCACTCTAATGATGCTCGTACTGCAGTTAACACTATTGATCCCGCCACCGGTTACCCAACCGATTCACTGGATGCCTTGGTGAAAGGTAAAGGCAATGAATTCGGCTTCCGCTATGACACGCTGGAAGGATTTAATTTCTCCATAGCTCGGTTTGAATTAGATTTAGATT
>JAKUTG010000223.1:0-3956 GCA_022447905.1 Pseudomonadales bacterium
TGGAAAATCTTCTTTCTTGCCCTCGTTAAATAAATTAATCGCAACAGTTTTCTGGTGAGCGGTTAGGCGCATTTGGTGCATAACCTGTTCTGCCATTGCGATTTCGTCTTTGGTCACCTTGCCATCTGATTTCGCTATATAACCCATGATAGCGAAAGTTGTTGTAAAAAAGACCGACTGAATTCTTTCCCTCTCGCCCAGACCAAGCGAACCATCACCGCTAATAGCTTCTAATCCGCCATCAAAATAGTTACCCAGCGCGGCGCCAAGCAGAGCGCCAAGAGGTCCTCCCATCATGAAGCCGAATGTACCTCCGACAACCTTGCCCCACCAACTCATGAAAAATAGTTCCCGTTATACAAGTAAAGAATATTAGTTCGCCAGTACGATGCCTGATTGCCAGGAAGGCTATGTCACGATTACTAGCTAATAAGCCTTTGGAACCAGCTCTTGTCCAATTCAAGTCTGCAGTTGGCCAGTTGTGAAGAAAACCTGTTGAAATTAGATTGTACTAGATTTGCAGCCTCGACTAGCCATGGTTTTTCTAGATAGCTTTTTTGCCGATAGCCACCGTTACCCTCATGGTAGGCAAAGTAGAGGGCACGAGCATCGTCGCGGGCGATATTATTTATACGAGTAGACCGCGAGTTGTACCATGCTACAAAATCGATAGCATCATCGAATTCGCTGCGTGAAGCACTACGATTACCCGAAACACGGATATAGTCCTGCCAGGTGCCATCGAGGGCCTGAGCATAGCCATAGGCTGAAGACGGCCGTGCCCCGGGAAAAATCCAGAGTACTTTTGAGCGTTCCGGTCTAGCCTTAGCCCGAAAACTGGACTCCTGGTAGATAATTGCCATATTCGCAGCAATAGGGACGCCCCAGCGTTGTTCGGAATTTCTTGCAGCTCGGTACCAGGAACGACGTTCCTCAAAGATTGCGCACACGTCAGTGATGTTCTCGGGTTGTGTAGCTAAGCAAGCAGTCAAGTTAGCAGCTACCAACATAATATAAATCAGACGACGAATTAAAAAATTCAATGGGCCACTCTCCACTCACTAAAGTAAATTGTGCCTCTTGCTGCTTTCAACAAATACACTATGCGTTACGAACTGAGTGTATCAACCAGCGTTAAAAATTCTCCTTCATTAATTACTTTTATCCCCAATTCTTGCGCCTTCTTTAGTTTGGATCCTGCCCCGGATCCGGCCACTACCACATCGGTATTGCTTGATACGCTTCCCGCTACGCTGGCCCCATGTGATTGCAACCTGAATTTCGCTTCATCTCGAGACATCCCCTTGAGAGTTCCGGTAAGCACATATGTAAGCCCCTTCAGTAGCTGATCGCTATCCGATACTTTTACCTTAGGCCAGTGAATACCTGCACGTTGCAATTTAACAATTAGTGCCCGGTTTTGGATGTTCGCAAAAAAAGTATGAATGTGCAGTGCTACTATAGGACCTATGTCGGAGATTTCTCCCAACTCATCTTTGCTAGCATCCTGAATAGATGGAAGATCACCAAAATAACTTGCCAGGCCTGCCGCCGTTGCCTCTCCTACTTCCCGTATTCCCAGCGCGAAGAGAAACCGTTGCAGGCTGGTGCCTTTGCTTTTGTCAATTGCCTTAATCAAGTTATCAGCTGACTTCAGGCCCATACGTTCCACGTTCAAAAGCTGTTCTTCGTTCAATTCATAAATATCGGCGGCACTATCAATAAGATTTTGATCCACTAATATTTCTACGAGTTTTTCACCGAGCCCTTCAATATCCATAGCTGCTCGAGAAGCAAAGTGCTTTATCGATTCTTTTCTTTGTGCTGGGCAGATAATGCCGGCACTGCAGCGATATATAACCTGCCCATCTTTCTCAATAAAAGATCCGCAAGCTGGGCAAGCTTTTGGCATCTTAATAGGTTTTCTCTTGTTGTTCTGTTGTGGATTTATGACCTGCACAACTTTTGGAATGACATCTCCCGCTCGTCGGACTATAACAGTATCGCCAATACATAATCCCAAGCGATCAATCTCATTCATATTGTGCAATGTTGTATTACTAACTGTCACACCACCTACAAAGACGGGTTCAAGACGAGCCACAGGCGTTATGGTGCCAGTTCTCCCCACTTGGAATTCTACATCGAGCACTCTGGTGGATTTTTCTTCCGCTGGGAATTTGCAGGCCATAGCCCAGCGGGGACTTTTGGAATTTTGGCCCAACTTCTTTTGAGCATTGAAATCATCTACCTTAATAACAGCACCATCAATCTCATACTCTAAGGTATTTCGTTTTTTGCGCAACTGGTCACAATAATGCATGCATCCTGCAATTCCCCGCTCGGTGCTTTGCTCGGGATTCACCGGTAATCCCCAACCCGCAAGCTTATCGAATACTTCACTGAGGTTGTCGGGAAGTACGACCCCTTGCACAAAACCAACGCTATAACAATACATTTGTAATGGGATTTTTGCTGTATTCCGCGAATCTAGTTGCCGTATTGCTCCAGCTGCGGTATTGCGCGGATTTACGAATATTTTAGTACCTTCCCTTTCAGCGCGTTCATTAAGTTGTGCGAACCCCTTCTTGCTCAGGAAAACTTCGCCTCTTACTTCTATAAGAGATCCCTTTGAAAGCGCGTTAATTCTGAGAGGAACGTTTTTAATGGTACTCACATTATGAGTGATGTCCTCTCCGGTAATGCCGTCCCCCCTAGTTGCTGCTCGTTCCAAAATACCGTCTCGATAAAGTAATCCAACCGCGACACCATCCACTTTAGGCTCGCAACTGTATTCAATTTGTCTTTGATCATCGAGACGCTTCTTGATGCGCACTTCAAAATCGATTAAGTGCTGCTGATCCGATACCTTATCCAGAGAAAGCATCGCAACTTCGTGCGTTACCTGATCAAATTTATTTAGAGGTTTTGCCCCCACACGTTGTGTTGGAGAGTCAGCGGTGAAGAAGTCATACTTTCGTTCCAGTCCTTCAAGGCGAGCAATGAGGGAGTCGTAATCTGAATCCGGGATCCCCGGTGCATTATGCGTATGATAGAGACGGTTGTGATACTCTATTTGGCGACGAAGCTCGAGAATTTCCTGCTTTATATTTTCAGGAACGGTCATGGTGCAAATAAGGAAAAAACTGGTTAGCCGTGGCCACCAGCTGCCTTTAGCTGGCGCAATTCGAAATCACTGATACGCTGACGGTAGTGTTCTATGGTCTGTGTTGTCATAACGTTACGATGATCGTCTTTAAGCTCCCCGTCAAGAGTACTACCCACCTGTTGTGCAACTGCTAACATCTGTTCGAAAGCGTCCATGTTGTTAATTGCAGTGGGTAATGCCAGGAATAAGCTAATTCCGAGTGTGCTGAAACTATCCAGGTTATTCAGGTCAAATGTGCCCGGATTAAGAATGTTCGCAACACTGAACACTAGCAACGACTTGCTATCATTACCCAGGCGTTTATGAAATATATTCATTTCTCCAAATTTCAGCCCAGCGTTAATTAAAACTTGCAGCAAATCATCGCCAGAAAAAGTGTATCCGTCCCTGGACATTACGTTGATAACTACGATTTCCGCAGGCTGAATTGGTTCCACTACATCACCGGAAGAATCCGATAATTTTGTCTCCGCAGAGACATGCTGAGGATGTGCTTCAGGCTCAAAGCTGACTACAGTTGTGTCCTCGTCGCTGGTCTCCTCGCCCGAATTCGCTGGTTCGGGGTCTTTGCTGCGAGAAAACATTGTGAAAAGTGAACGCCTTTTAGGCTTTTCGACTTGTGTGTTATGTAAATTTTCGGGGATACCGCTCAGCTCCCCTTGATCCTCCGAAGTCGGGTGCTCTCCAATACGTTCTCCGGCGGTCATGGAAAATTCTTCCAGGTCGTCTTCAAAATTTTGGCCAAATGAGGGCTCCTGCCGGTCGTTTTCGTTATATTCAGCGTCGC
>JAKUTG010000224.1:0-3956 GCA_022447905.1 Pseudomonadales bacterium
CCAGTATCGCGACCCGAGGTGATAATTCATGAGCACAATGGCGTAAAGGACGAGCCGTTTGAGGCACTGGTGATCGATTGTGATGAACAGCACCAGGGCGCTGTCATTGAAGAGTTGGGGCTGCGCCGTGCGAAATTGCTGGATCTTCAACCTGACGGCAAGGGCAGGGTCAGGCTGCAATTTATGATTCCAACCCGGGGACTAATTGGATTTAGGTCCCAGTTTCTCAGTATGACATCTGGCTCTGGACTAATGACCCACGTGTTTGACCACTATGGTGACTATAAGGATGCTGATTTGGCAGGGCGCAATAATGGTGTGCTGGTATCGATGGTCAAGGGAAAGACTCTGGCGTATGCACTCTATAATTTGCAGGACCGAGGGCGATTGTTCATCGAACCCAACACTGCAGTGTACGAAGGAATGATTGTTGGCCTGCACAGCCGCGACAATGATCTTGTGGTCAATCCAACCAAAGCTAAGCAGCTGAATAATATCCGGGCGGCTGGTAGTGACGAAAACATTCTGCTCACTCCTCCCATCAGGCATAGTCTGGAACAGGCAATGGAGTTTATTGCCGATGACGAACTGGTGGAAGTGACGCCGGGCCACATCCGCTTGCGCAAGAAATTCCTGACTGAAAATGAGCGCAAGCGCATGAGCCGCGGCAACCCCTCACGAGGAATCGCTGGCAAGTAAGCTCTGCAGATAGGCTAGCGATATAGCGTCCGGTGTCCTACCATAACGCTAAGCCTTACAGCTGGAAGTACCAACGAAAGTGGGTGAAAACACGTGTTAGTTCTGTTCCCAGAGATAAAGCCGTATAAACGTCATCATTTGAAGGTGTCCGCGATACACGAGCTTTACATTGACGAAGCAGGAAACATCGATGGTATTCCGGTCTTGTTTGTGCACGGTGGGCCAGGAAGTGGATGTGATGCAGCTTCCCGACGCTTTTTTGACCCAGAAGTATTTCGCATAATCACGTTCGATCAGCGTGGTTGTGGTCGATCGACGCCGCATGGGGACCTCGCGGAAAATACCACTCAGCACTTGATAGCTGATATCGAGGCCATACGTGGGCATCTTGGAATTAAGCAGTGGGTGTTGTTTGGCGGTTCATGGGGATCTACCCTAAGCTTACTCTACGCGCAACAGTATCCGAGTCGAGTGCTCGCCCTGATTCTGCGTGGCATTTTCCTATGTCGTCAATGTGATCTGGACTGGCTCTATACCGATGGTGCAAATAGAGTCTTTCCTGATTACTGGCAAGAATTCTTAAGGGCAATCCCGAAGGCGGAGCATGCGGACCTAATCGCTTCGTACTACGCGCGCCTGACTGGAGAGGATGAGCTAGCACAAATGGCGGCAGCAAAGGCTTGGTCTGCTTGGGAAGCCAATTGCTCGAAGCTGCGGCCTAGTGCAGAAGCCATGGCCAGGTTCACCAAACCTCACAATGCCTTAGCTATGTCTCGTATCGAAATACATTATTTTATGAATAAGGGTTTCATAGCCGAAAATCAAATCTTGGAGAATATGGACGGTATTGCAGAGATTCCCGGGTTAATTATCCATGGTCGGTATGACATGGTATGCCCGCTTAATAATGCACTGGATTTACATGATCGCTGGACCAATTCAGCATTGCATATCGTTCGAGAAGCTGGGCATTCTGCGTCGGAACCAGGCAACATTGATGCGCTCATACGCGCCTCTCAGGAAATAGCCAAGAAACTGGATTCTGCCAGCTAGCCATCGCATTTAGATGAGTGAAAGCAAAATATTACTATTAATACACCCTTCGGGAATTACTGAGTACTTGCATGGTAACTCTTATTCAACGTGTTAACTGGGCACAGGTCAGAATTAAAGGCACGGTTTATGCGGAAATTGGGGCTGGTTTACTAGCCTTTATAGGCATCGAGAAACCGGATACGCAAGCAAACGCCGACGGGTTACTGCAAAAGATTCTTTCTTACCGGGTATTCTCCGATTCAGACAATAAAATGAACCTAAGCATCCGGGATGTTAAAGGCAGCTTGTTGTTGGTTTCCCAGTTTACACTGGCCGCGTCGACTGAAAAGGGGCTACGGCCTAGTTTTTCTTCCGCCAAATCACCCGTCGAAGCCGAGCAGCTCTACGATTACTTTGTAGAACGGGCTATTAACACATACGATTTTGTAAGCAGTGGTCAGTTCGCAGCTGACATGCATGTTGCCCTAGAAAATGATGGACCGGTTACGTTTATCTTGAAGGGCTAAGCTATTAATCAGGCGCCTGTTGATCTTCCTTCTCTCTTTGTTCCTGTCGCTTGCGGGTAAAGCGGCCCGCGAAAATGCCTAGCTCAAACAAGGCCCACATGGGCAAAGCGAGCATGGACTGGGTGAAAGGGTCTGGAGGGGTGAGCATCATGGCTACGACAAAGCAACCAACCACGACGTAGGGACGTTTCTTAGCGAGTGAGTCAGGCTCCGCCAGTCCTGCCCAAATACACAGGAAGACGGCAATGGGAATCTCAAAAGCTACCCCGAAAGCAAAAAAAATCGTCAGCGCAAAACTTAGGAAACTGCTGATATCTGGCGCGACCTGGATTCCTTCTGGAGACACAGAAATGAAAAAGCGAAAGACAATGCCAAACAAGATGTAGCGGGCAAATGCTATGCCGCTATAGAATAGCACCACACTTGAAATAAACAATGGAATCGCTACCGTCTTCTCGTTTTTGTAAAGACCCGGTGCGATGAAAGACCACATCTGATAAAGAATATAGGGGGCAGCCAGCAAAAAGGAAACATAGAATGCCAGCTTAAATGGAGCGAAGAAAGGTGATGTCGGATCAATTGCAATCATGCTCGATCCTTCCGGCAAAGCTGCCAGTAGGGGCCCCGCAACAAAGATATAGATGTCGTTCGCCCAATAGAACAAGGCTAGGAACAGCACGAGAACCGCTGAGACGCTTTTTAGGATCCGATCACGAAGCTCTACGAGGTGATCGATGAGCGAGAGTTCTTTCTCGTCTTCAGCTGATGTCATTTTCCGTCTTTGTTTGTTGCGCTGAAGGCTCTTTGTCCTCCGCTGAAAATTCCTGCCCTAACTTAGGATTCTTGCCACCGCTGTAAATTTGCCTGGTCACCTCTTCAACGTGTTCGCTGACTTCTTGCAATTCTTCTTTTATAGATTTGTCTTCTGAAGATTGGTCATCTGTAGCTTGTGATGCCCCCGGATCAAAGTTTTCTGTACTGACTATTTTGTTAACTGAGGTCTCTGTCTCTTTTGCGATTTCCTCGACCCTTGATTTGGCCTTCTCTACTTCCTCTATGACAGATTCATTATGGAGTTGTCTGCGAATCTCATCGGTATTCAGTTCTCTTTCGATTTCAGCCTTTACCTTGTAAAAAGAACGGCGAAAACGTCCCATCCACAATCCTGCAGTTTTAATAGCAGCCGGAAGTCGCTCCGGCCCGATTACAATCAAGGCTACAACCAAGATTAAAAGAATTTCGGTTGAATGCATATTAAACATGAAATGAAATAGCGGTAGTTAACTAGGCTTTATACAAACGAACCGAAGCCGCACTACAAAGAATTGAAGCACGGTAAGGTTTCGAGGGTTCAGAAAAGAAAGGTTAGAGATCCTGTTCTTCCTCGTCTTTGTCTGCGACTTTTTCTGCGGTTACATCAACAGTTTCGCCGTTGTTCTCTTCTGTATCTTCAGATGACTCGTTCTTGCCAGTCTCATCGTCCTTCACAGCGCTCTTAAACCCTTTTAAAGCACCGCCAAGATCAGAACCAAGATTTCGTAATTTCTTAGTGCCAAATAGCATGACAACGATCAATAAAATAATCAGCAGTTGCCATATTCCAATTCCACCTACACCCATAACTTGCCTCCTGTACCAACAATCAATTATAAACGGAGTTGTCGGTAGTTAATTGTGCCGGGATGCCTTTTCTTC
>JAKUTG010000225.1:0-3953 GCA_022447905.1 Pseudomonadales bacterium
CGCTCAACGGATAAAAGGTACTCCGGGGATAACAGGCTGATACCGCCCAAGAGTTCACATCGACGGCGGTGTTTGGCACCTCGATGTCGGCTCATCACATCCTGGGGCTGAAGCCGGTCCCAAGGGTATGGCTGTTCGCCATTTAAAGTGGTACGCGAGCTGGGTTTAGAACGTCGTGAGACAGTTCGGTCCCTATCTGCCGTGGGCGCAGGAGATTTGAGAAGAGTTGCTCCTAGTACGAGAGGACCGGAGTGAACGAACCTCTGGTGTTCGGGTTGTGTCGCCAGACGCATTGCCCGGTAGCTATGTTCGGAAAGGATAACCGCTGAAAGCATCTAAGCGGGAAGCCTCCTTCGAGACGAGATCTCCCTGAGGACTTGATCCTCCTGAAGTGCCGTTGAAGACGACGACGTTGATAGGCTGGGTGTGTACGCGCTGTGAGGCGCTGAGCTAACCAGTACTAATTGCACGTGAGGCTTGACCATATACTCATGGGTTTTACTATCTGTGATTATTTGGAAAGGCAACTCCAACAACTTCAGTACAGATTGATAGAAAAATCTTGTAAGCAACTTGTAGTTACAACTACATACAGGGCATATATATTATTCATTCATCGAATTGTTAAGAATATGATGCGAAAGCATCGTCAGAATTGCCTGACGACAATAGCGAGCGTGAACCACCTGATTCCATCTCGAACTCAGCAGTGAAACCGCTCAGCGCCGATGGTAGTGTGGGGTTTCCCTATGCGAGAGTAGGTCATTGTCAGGCTTCCAAACAAAAGGCTCACCTTAGCGGGTGGGCTTTTTTTTTACGTGCGAAACAGGCTATGGCATGGTGCTAGCGCAATTCAGGAACCGCTAGCTTCCATTCAATAGCACAACTTAGAAGGGCAAGAGAAATTTGCAAAGCTGAAAAAAGTTCAGATCACTATGAGTCCATGACAAATTGCCAATTCTTTTACTGGTCTGGTCGGGCCATAGTAATGCCCATAAGCCAATCTATGTCGGCGACGAGGGGCGAGTTTCCAGTCGGCATTTTGTTCATGGCGAAAATGTGGGCCATTAGTGCGGTGACTTGTGGCAAGCCGAGACTGCCAGGTTGATCTAAGGGCATGGTATTAGCAATGCGCGCGTAGAGTGCTGCTGCTGGAACTCCTGCCCAGATGGCATCAAACGAGCGGCCTGAAAATTCTTGAATACTATGACAACGCTCGCAGAGACTCGTGAACAGACCCGCACCCCGCTCTGCCTGGCCAGCGGTATAAATGCCATCCATAGAAGTCTCTGGAACTTTTTCAGCGCAGTTTGCGAGCAGTATTAATACCGCAGCAATTACTGTGCCGCGCGTCCTTGTGCACATATAGTTACGACCTTGGCGGATTGTCGAATTGTAAGGCAGGAGGGCATTGATCGCCCACCGCATCCCCCCGCACCCAACTAGCGAGAGCCTGTCGTTCGGGATCATCTTTTGAGTACCAACGTCTACCGCCGTTGTGCATCAAGTCTCCTCCGGCATTAGGATGTAGAGGCTTGTGGAGGAAGCGGCTGTTGTCAGGCTGGCCTGGGTCGACTAGATGGGCCAATTCTTCGAAAGCGAGTCGCGACTGCTCTAGCGTCCAGTAACTGTTTGCCGGAGGGGGGATTGCGAACACTCCGCTATGGCATTCGGTACAGGGCAGCGCATTCTCTATTGGGTTCACAAAAATGGGTTGTACGCAGGAACGGAAAAACTCGAAATCAACTTCACCTATTGGGTCGGCTGTGGCGCTAGGGTCGCCGGAAGCTATCCATTCAGCAATTAAACGGTATTCGGAGTGGTTCGTTGAATCCCAGAATATTCCACCGGAATGCCTTTCGCCTCCAACAGTTGGTGCTAGCGGCGCGAGGAGCAGACGGCTGGTCTCTGGTGCGCTGGGGTTAACCAGCCTCGCAACGTTTTCGAAGTTTTGCCGTGACTGTTCTTCGGTCCAAAACGCATCACCATTTTCTTGGGTTAAAGGTTCTAGTCCAAGGGGGGCGCTAGCCTGAACGGTATGGCAGGCGACACATGAGGAGTCGGAGCCGACAAATCCACCACGATAGCGCATGAAAATCGGCTCTATGGATTCTTTAAAAAATTCGTAATCCAAGCCTTTTGGAGTATCTCTGCTTACCATGTTGTCATTGGTCTGAGCCACAGTTGGTGCTGACGGTGTTGATTCCTGTTCGCTACAACCGACTGTGGATAAAGTCAGTAAGACCAAGAGTAACCATACTTTTGAGCGGCTCATCATGGTGCCTCTCCCTCCCAATCCGCTGGCATGATCGCCGTAAAAATTCGTTTGGGCGCCTGTCCGACTGGAAAGCGCTTGATTACTTCCTGTTTTTCTACATCTACCACCGCAGTTTCATTATGACCGGACACTCCTACCCAAAGATATTTGCTATCCGGGGTTGTGGTAATCCAAGCAGGATTACCGATGTAGACACGGCCCAGGTACTCATAATCCGGGAAGGAATAGCCATAAATGTGCGAGGTTGCACGGCTGGAATGCCAGACTTGGCTCTGGTCGGGTAGCACGACAACGCCGTGGCTGGGGGCACTCTGGATACCGTCGGCTGTCTGGTCCATGCGACTCCATGAACCATCAGGTGGACTTATCTTGTTCATCAGTTCCTGGGTTTTCCAGTCAAATTCCCAAAAGCCATGCCACCCACCGACATTTACTAGTATGGAACGCGTTGAACCGTCTTGATTTACGGTGAAGGTAAAAGGTCTAACACCGCCAGTGAATGGATTTTGAGAATAGGGGATAGACATTTCGAATTCCACTTCGTCGGTTTCCGTGTCTATCGCAATAATCTCACTCACCCCAATCATGCCACCTACGGCATATCGGCCATCGGGTGTCACAAAAGTATTATGAACCCCACCGCCTGTTTCGATATTGGCAATGATTTCGTTGGTGTCCATGTCAATCACCTGAATCAAAGGTTCACGGGCAATCGCGACATAAACTTTGCGAGCGGTCATGCTGGCAGACAGATTATGGGGACCATTGGCCAGCGGGATTCTTTTTACTACTTCAAATGTACGTGTATCGACAACATCGACAGTGTAGTCGTGTTCGTTGGTGAAGTAGTAGTGAGTCCCGTCAGCATGGACCGTGGCGCCATGGTTATGCGGGAGATTGGGAATATAGCCAACCTGTTCCATTGTGCTGGGGTCAAAAACATAGACATCATCCCCCGCAGAATTAGTCTGCAGGATTCGTACTGGGCGATCGGTGATTGGCCCGTTCACGAAGTCTGAAATGTAAGTTTGAGCATAGAGAGGTATGCTTAGCATGCTCAAGACCAATATGCCGCAGTTGACCAAATTTTTCACAAGGACCTCCAGGTTCATTCTAGTTATCAGGTTTGTAATTTGATTTAACAGCTTTTCTTCTTTGTCCTTGAACATATCACTCCACACGGAAGCCCGCAACGGGAATGGGGCATAGTTAGCTCGCCGACTCATCACATGATTTGCAAGAATTCACAAATACCCTGGATGATGTCTTTTGGGCGCTATACGAAGCTGTAAGTGTTGCAATTAATTGTTACTTAAGAATCGATGAGTGCTAAGCCAATGATTTTTCGAGGCTTAATTAGTTGATTGTCGACTAAAATCGGCTTTCCCGCGGTTGGTAAAAAAGTTACTATCCCGCCCCTGAGTAAAAAGCGACATGATATCGGGAGTGTCATCCAAAATGATAACAACAAAGAGACTGATTTCGTCATTTATGTTGAGTCTCGCGGCCCTTACCTTGGCGCCGGCTGGTTGGAGCCAATCTGGCACTGATGTTTATGCGGGAGATTGGCCGGATTACCACGGTAATCAATTAGCTCAGCGCTATTCCCCGCGCGACCAGATTAATACGGACAACGTTGGTTCTTTAGAGATCGCTTGGCGTTTTTCGACAGAGA
>JAKUTG010000226.1:0-3948 GCA_022447905.1 Pseudomonadales bacterium
ACTTTTTATACGGCCAGTGGTTTAGTGGGGGGAGCAATCCTTTTTGAAAATAGTTTCGGCCTGGATTATTCCGTAGCTTTATTTTCGGGAGCGTTGATTATTGTAACTTACACGTTTGTCGGTGGCTTTCTCGCAGTATCGTGGACGGACGCGGTGCAAGCGCTTTTAATGCTGGTTGCATTATTGCTGGTGCCGTTGTCCGTTATCACCGGCGCAGGCGGCTCAATCTCAGCATGGAGCCAGTTACAAGAGGCCAATCCTCAAAGCACTGCCTTGTTTACCAACATGACTTTTATCTCTTTCATTTCGTTGATAGCTTGGGGGTTGGGTTATGTAGGGCAGCCTCACATACTGGCTAGATTTATGGCCACTGAGAACCCGCTGAAGCTTGTCACGGCGCGACGTATAGCCATGGGCTGGATGCTTATTGTGTTATTCGGATCGGTTTTAACCGGGCTAGCAGGTATCGCTTATTTTTCGGGTCAACCGTTGAACAATCCCGAAACAGTTTTTATCGCGCTCAGCCAGAATCTTTTCAACCCATGGATAGCTGGAATCATTACAGCTGCCATATTGTCCGCGATTATGTCGACGGTCGATTCCCAGTTACTCGTATCATCTAGTGTAATAAGCGAAGATTTTTATCGTGTGTTCGTTCGTCCAAATGCTTCTGAGAAGGAGCTTTTAACCGTCAGTCGTGCCGCTGTAATAGGCATAGCTTTATTTGCGTTACTCATAGCCAGTGATCGTGATAGCAGAGTGCTAGACTTGGTTAGTTATGCTTGGGCTGGTTTCGGTGCATCATTCGGGCCCGTGGTAGTTTTCTCGTTGTTCTGGCGCAAAATGACAGCGCGGTCAGCGATCGCTGGAATGTTGCTGGGAGCAGTTACTGTAGTCCTCTGGTCCAATATGAGTGGCGGAATATTCGACCTTTATGAGATTGTGCCGGGGTTCGTATTCGGTTCCATTGCCATCGTTGGTTTCAGTCTGTTGAAACCGGAAGCCAATGAAGCAACACTCGAACAATTCGATGATGCTCAGTTGTTGCTCGCTAGTTGATAATCTTGATAATGCTTCCCTTGAGTTTTAGACGAGCTCGAAAGCTTGGTTCACAAACGTGCAACTCGAAGTCAGGTAAATAAGGTTTTTCAACTAGGTAAAGATTCATATCGCATCTGAATGTGCGGGATACCGTCTTCTAAGTAGGGGGCCGATTCAGTAACGAAACCAAGCTCTGAATAGAACTTCTGCAAGTGTTGCTGGGCGGAAATCGTAATAGGTTCTGTTGGCCAATACTGACGGCAATAGTCTAGCGCCTTACCCATCAACTGCTTACCATACCTATTCTGCCGAAGTGTCTGATGGGTAATAACTCTTCCTATGGAGGGGGTTTTGTATTTGATAGATGGAGGCAGAATACGTGCGTAACACAAAAGTTTCCCATCCCGTGTGCCTATCACATGCATCGCCACTTGGTCATTGCCATCCATGTCCTGATACACACAATTTTGTTCAATTACGAATACGTCTGCGCGCAGTTGTAGTAACGAGTACAATTCGTGGAGCGTAAGCTCTCGAAATTCTCTACAACTCCAATTTATGGCTGCCATTAGTCGTGGTCTTCAGCGATCGGCTATTAAAGGAAAGATGAAAACTATCACATCTTTGCACAATAGGTCTGTATCAATATCTCCAGCCCTTAGAGCGGCAATTCACTCGTATTTTCCCCTGAACAGACGACCTGCCGCTTAAGCATTTGGCGGGAATTACTACCTAAGACCGCTGAGACTCACAGAATTACCACAAAACATGCCTAAATTAATAGATGGAATTTAGCCATTGATTTAGTGAACTATTGTTCGTTAATATCATGGTCTATTTGCTCAGACCATGATATGGGTAAGATCAGGGCCCTATATCTTTTAATTTGCATTAACAATGACTTAGTGGGTTATGCCAAAGATGCTGACACTTCGTATCTGGCAGGAGAAATATTACATCAGCCGGATTTAGCTTGGTCGTTGGAACGAATTAGCGAGCAGGGAGCTAACGCTTTTTACAGTGGTGATATAGCTGAAAAAATAATCGATTTTATGGAACGATCGGGTGGTTATATTTCTTCGCAAGATCTGCAGTGCAGAACATCAAAACCTCTACAACCCCTACGTTCCCGTAGCTCAACTGGATAGAGCAATCGCCTCCTAAGGCTAAGACTCAGACAAACATTTAGAGATTTGGAAAAATACACCTGACAAATTAGAAGCACCTCCAACCGATTATTCGGAGAAGTGATGAAGAAAATTTTAGCAACCCTGTCCATAATAACTTTATTCTATGGATGCGCTTCAGTTGAACCGCTCCAAGAAGAAGGATGGACTGGAAAAACCTTTAATGACTTAATATCTGCTTGGGGTACACCTTTCAGTACTTCTGTTCTTTCTGGTGGGAAAAGGAAAGTAAGATTCAATCTTGCCCATTGTGAACGGTCAAGATGCCTATATTCTGCTTCTGAGATTATAGATGGGCTAAGCTATTACTGTAATATTGATGTCTTTGTCGAGCCTGATAATACAGTAGCTAGAATGGATTATATTGCGGAAGGAGGAGAAGGTAGTTGTCTAAGGCTAATTAGTGAGTTAGGGGAATAATGAAGAATATTTTAGCAACCCTTTCCATAATGACTTTATTCTATGGATGCGCTTCAGTTGAACCGCTCCAAGAAGAATGGGCTGGAAGAAACTTTAATGACTTAATAGTTGCTTGGGGTACGCCAGCTAACACTTCTGACCTTTCGGATGGAAGAAGGGTAGTAAGGTATTCTAGTTCTAATCTTTATGAAGGGAATAGATATTTCCGATACTCGTCAACGATAACCGATTTACGCACCTTCTGTAATATTGATGTCTTTGTCGAATCTGATAATACAATAGCTAGAATGGATTTTGATGGAAGCGGGCTGGGCGATGGCGGCTGCATACGTCTAATTGGTGAGTTAGAAGATAGATAATGTCTACTGCTTATCACGAGAAGATGGTAAAGGAAGCTGAAGCTAAAAAGGAAAGTGAAAGGCTCGATAAGGAACATAGGGAAAGAGAAGAGGGAGAACAGATGCAGAATGAATTAGAACCTATAATTCATTCACATCCAACAGAACATGATGAGTCAGATGATTTAGAAATGGTCAAGGCTATTAAAGAGAAAGGAAAGAATAATGCCGTATCCTAAAGGCTCCAATCCTAGAATTATGTAGAGGAGAATACGAGTGGCTAAGCCCAATTATAATTTCGAAAAGCGCCAGAAAGAACTAGCCAAAAAGAAAAAGAAGGAAGAAAAGCGCTTGCGAAAGGCGAGGGTAGCCGATAGTCAGCCGCAGGACGCTCAACCTATATCAGGAAACGATGACAAAGCGGTTCCAACGGGCGACTTATAGCAAACTAGTCGAAGTCAATGAATATTAAATACACAAAGGAAAGCACAGTATGAGTACAGGTACAGTGAAGTGGTTCAATGCAGATAAAGGTTTCGGGTTCATTACTCCAGAGGATGGTGGCAAGGATCTATTTGTTCATCATTCGGAAATTCAAAGTGGCGGTGAATATGCAAGCCTCAATGATGGTCAGAAAGTAGAATTTGAAGTTGGGCAAGGCCAGAAAGGGCCGTGTGCAAATAAAGTTGTTGCTGTTTAAGCTATAACACATAACAAGTAGGTCAAGCGGATGCGCTATGCGCACTCGCTTACCTAGGCGTTATGTAAACCCTAAATGTCTACTGATTGGTCAGAAGAAGATAGAACGCCCAAAGCTCAAAGGCATCGTGGCGCATACAAGAAAGAGGAAGAATAAGGGGCTAGATAAGTTTGTGAAGAGCATTAAGACAACAGCATCAATTAAGTTTTAGTAATCCCGACAGAGAAGGATCGAAGCATGGCAAGCTAATTAGTAACGAGCT
>JAKUTG010000227.1:0-3940 GCA_022447905.1 Pseudomonadales bacterium
ACATTGCCTTTTTGAGTATCACTGAGCCACCTCCACGCAGGAAGTGCTTTGGAAGGGTTGCGGTGAACTTGGAAGCTCAGCTGTGCTCTGCCCTCATAATTGACATAAGTCGCTTCATGTTCTGAAAATCCAGTGCTGGGTAGTACCACATGCGCTTGCTCCGTCGTGGCATTAGGTAACTGATCGATTACCACTAATTTTTCCAACTTAGATAGCGCATTGTTTACCACATGCTGGTCAGCACGGCGGTAAAGATCATTTTCTATTATGATTACTTTCTTGACCGAACCATTATTCATGTTCTCAAGGGCATCACCGAGCTTATTATTTTCGTTTGCCAATAAGCTCACGCCGATGGTATTAACTTCAGGCACTATGAGACAAAGGTCTATAACCTGCCCTTGCTTCACATGCAAAGCTCGAGCTATGTTCGCAGCCGCCTGAATTAAGGCTGGAGTGCCCGCCGTCGATCCTGCAATTATTAATGGTCGTTCAGCCTGACTAAGCTGTTTTCCTATCCGATCCACGACGGATTCAAATTTAGAGCTAAAATTCGCTGGATCTGGTGCTTCCCCCGAAAGTCTTGCTGCGATTGCAAAACCAATATCTGCTAACACGCTCGGAGCATCGATTACACTGTCGGAAGTTAAATCATCCAATCTAGTGACATAGCTACTCAGAATTGCCAACGGACTATGTTCATTCTGGGCAAGTTCACGCACTGCCGCATCCTGCCAAATGGGAATATTGCAGCTCTTCGCCATTTTCTGGGCTGTGTTACGAACGGACTGCCTCAGAGCCAATGCAATTCGAGGAGCGACATTAGTTAAATCTTCCCCTAGTACTACCACCGCATCGGCCTTTTCAATCTCTCGGACACTGGGACTATGAAAGGCTTTATCACGGCCTAACTTAAGAATCAGTTGCAGAGCTTCATGTTCTATATCGGCTAAACCGGAATAAAAACTGGTTTCGCCCACTAGAGAGCGTAACGCGAAATTTGATTCATTACTGGCCCTTGGGGAACCTATACCAACATAACCTCCATCTCTAAATTCATCGAGCAAAGCCTGCAGTTCAACCCCGTCAATAGAAGAAGATTTCCCGTTGGCATATTTAGTCGGTACGGTAAATCTAGAGTCGCTGTTTATATAATCAAACCCGAAGCGACCCCGATCACAAATAAAATAACCATTCACTTCGCTGTTATAGCGATTAACAATTCTACGGAGTTCACCATAGCGTTCCCCTGGTGTCGTGTTACAGCCAATGGCACAACCAGTGCAGACACTCGGTCCCGTCTGCAAATCCCATTTCCGAGCGTAACGTTTACTGAAAGGTTTATCCGTAAAAACTCCCGTCGGGCAAACTTCTACTAAATTGCCACTGAATTCACTCTCAAGCACGCCATCTTCTAAGCGGCCAAAATAAGTGTGGTGATGAGATGCTTGGGCCGAGAGATCGGAGCCACCCGCATAATCATCATAAAACCGCACACAACGATAGCAGGTTATACAGCGGTTCATCTCGTGATTGATGAAAGGCCCGAGATATTGATTACGATGAGTGACCTTGTTCTTGTCGTAACGACGATAATTATGGCCTGACATCAATGTCATGTCTTGAAGATGACACTCCCCGCCTTCTTCACATACTGGGCAATCGTGTGGGTGGCTGATCATCAGGCTTTCAATGACACGAGCACGCATACTTTTAGCTATTTCATTGTTAATAGAAATTATGGTTCCATCAGTAGCAGGTGTCATGCAGGCCATAACCAGTAGACCTTCTTCATCATCGGCGTCACGATATTGTTTCACCGCACACTGGCGGCACGCACCCACTGAACCCATACAGGGGTGCCAGCAAAAGTACGGTAAATCGAGGCCCTGCGACAGACATTCATGTAGCAGGTTGTTATCGGGATTTACTTCGTATTCGATCCCATCAACAACGATTTTTGCCATCTAATTTCTTGCTCCATCTAAACTAATGCTTGTAAGGACATCGCTTTTCTTTAATATGCCTATGAAAGTCTTCAGCAAAGTACTTTAATCCACTGCCCAGCGGGGCGGTCGCTCCCGGTGCTAACGCACAAAATGTGCGACCCGGCCCTAGATAATCGACATGTTCGTGCAGAATCTCTAGGTCCTTTTCACTGCCGCATCCATTTTCAAATTCATTGAATATTTCATCCACCCAGGGCAACCCATCACGACAAGGTGTACAGAAACCACAGGATTCATGAGAGAAAAATTTCATTAAATTTCCGACCATGCCCACCGGGCAAGTCTCGTTATCTAGGATAATCATGGTGCCAGTTGCCAAGCGACTCCCCACCTTGGTAATTTCGTCGTAGTCTAGATTCAGGTCCAAGTGCTCAGGCAACATAAAGTCAGTTGATCCGCCACCCGGCAAAAACCCTTTTAACTCCAGACCATCCCGCATGCCGCCCGCATAGTTCTCAAATAGTTCACGTATGGGTGTCCCTAACGGCAGCTCCCAGCAGCCCGGTGTATTTACCTTTCCGCTAACGCCAAACAACTTAGTACCATGGTCTTTACCCTTAGTAAGGCCGTGATACCAATCCACACCATAAGTTAATATGCCTGGAAGGTTGCAGATTGTTTCTACATTATTAACGATCGTAGGCTTACCCCACAGACCACTAACTTGCGGAAAAGGAGGTTTAGCACGGGGGATGGCACGTTTACCTTCTAGCGCGTTCAACAAGGCTGTTTCTTCCCCACAAATGTAACGACCTGCACTGGTGTGCAGTATGATATCGAGATTAAATCCGGTACCAAGAATATTACTGCCGAGATAACCTTTCTCATACGCTTCATCGATAGCTTTTTTCAAGGCCCTTTCAGATACCGTATATTCCCCACGTAGAAAGATATAAGCCTTACTAGCTTGAATCGCATAGCTCCCAATAATCACGCCCTCAATTAACAAGTGGGGATCACCTTCCATTAGTAATCGGTCCTTAAATGAGCCCGGTTCCATCTCATCCGCATTGACCACAAAATATTTCTGCCCGGGTGAATTATCACCTTGAGGCACAAAGCTCCATTTTAAGCCTGTTGGAAATCCGGCCCCACCGCGACCTTTAAGACCTGAAGTTTTTACAAGCTCTAGGGCGTCCTGAGGGCTCAGGCCTTTCGCTATCACCTGTGTTGACTGGTAACCATCAACAGCCTGGTAGCCACTAATATCAAGCGGGCCTCGTCCCATATCGATGTTCTTAGTTAACGGTTTTGTTACCACTTTGTATGTTTCCTACTGATTTCGATATTGCTGAATAATTTCGTCGATCTTATCTGGCGTAAGGTTACGATGCAGGTTCTCCCCCACCATCATTGACGGAGCCCGATCGCAATCTCCCAAGCAAGGCACTGGGAGGAAAGTAAATTCCCCATCCTTACTTGTTTCCCCGAAATCTATACCTAGCCTTTCCTTAATGTAATCCTTGATCTCGTCGCAACCCATAATCCAGCAGCTTACGCTGTTGCAAAGCAGAATCACGTTGTTGCCCACCGGTCGCCGAAAAACCAGGTTGAAAAATGTAGCCACTCCCTCCAGGTCACTACCTGGAATATCTAGATACTTGGATATAGCAAGCAGGCTTTCGTCAGAAACCCACCCCTGGTGTTTTTGAACAATCTTCAGAGCCTCTAGTCCTACTGCTTTCTTATCCGCATAGAGTGTTATTTCATGCTCAATCTCATTAATTTCCTCGGCAGACAATTTGCGTGCCCGCGTCGTAGAGCTAGCTATCAATTCAGAGCTGGTCATCGATCTACATCCGCCATAACAAAATCTATACTTGCTACTATGGCTATCAGGTCCGCAACCATGAACCCCCGACTAATGGCGGGAATTTGCTGTAAATGCGCAAATGACGGAGTCATTATCCTGGTTCGATAAGAGCTTGTAT